>RFWA01000500.1 GCA_009922295.1 Betaproteobacteria bacterium | reverse complement strand
GACCCTTTTGTAGTGGCAAGTTTGAAGCGAGCCCTATATGAATCAACAACTTGCGTCATTTGGTGTCGAACTCGGGGTAAATATTCGGTAATCCCGTCTTGCTATTTACACAGAAGTGTGGAGAAGTTTTTGCGCAGCGGGTAAAGCCAGATATCTTTGGCCGGGATGAGCACCTTGTGGCTGGTGGATTTCTTGCCCCTACCTGCGGTACGTCCGACGTTAACCCAGTTGGCGGCCTTGTAGCAAGTGCCCTTGTGGCGCTCGTATTCCACGAAGGTCTCCAGCAGCACAGGCTCGAAGCCATATCGGTGTTTCCAGTCCTTTGGCAATTGACGGGCCGCCAAAGCAAGGATTTTTGATGCCAAGCCTTTGGATTGAATCCAGGGTAGAACCAGGAAGCGCGCATTGTTGATAACGAGCTGTAAATTCTTTTGCCGCTGCTGCTCGCTCCAGCCAATGAATCTCTCCCTGTCTTTTAACTTCCAGGCGCAAGCGCAGAAGCTGATGCAGGCAACGAGTTGTTCGCCGGCAAAGACGTTGTAGCGAATCTGGCTTCCCGACATGGCCGCGTAGCCCAGGTAGTGGTATCGCGCCACGTATTCATTCCACAGCAGCGAAGTTGTCTTGCCGCTCACCACTTGCAGCGTGACGCGGGGGAGTTCATGGACGGGCTGCCTGATAGGGGTTTGGGCGTCGCTGGCGCATGTGCTGGGAAAATGTGCTCGTTTGCGAACCACGCCGATTCTTGATGGTGGTAACTCAATGAGCCCATCGGCCTGCATGCGCAGCAATGCCACGCGGCATGTCATGTCTTTGAGTTCCCCGTTGGGCTTGGTCCATCCCCACAACTGGCAAAGTTTGCGTGACAGTGCGGATCGCTGAAGCCTCTGGTCCTGCGCTATCAGGTCGCGAATAGTCTGTATGTCTTCAACGCTAAAGTCGCGTGCGCAGTAAATGGTCATGAACTGTCGATTACGTCCTGAGGGTGGCACGCTCGCATTTGAGCCAGTCGCTTGGCGTCCATCTGCCAAGGTAGAAAGGCGTTGATATCGACTGGCGGCGCATTTCCATTATCGGCACAGGCCTGCAAATAGGCAGTGAGCCAAGTTCGCGGATTCAGGCCCCACAGCTTCATGGTGGAAAACAAGCTGTACATCGTGGCGGCCAATTCTGCGGATCCTTCAGAGCCTGATCCGTAAAAGCTCTTTCTTCCGACGACTGGTACACGCATGCTGCGTTCGGCCGCATTGTTGTCAATATCAACCCATGGGCAAGTGACAAAGACTATCAAACCAGCCCAGTGCGCGGTCATGCTCTCAAGCACTTTGGCGGCGGGAGGGAAGGTTTCGTGATTGGCCACGCCTGCAGCGCAGTCACTGGCCATTTGCTGCACTGCCTGCTCCAAATCCAGTTGGGCGCCCACCCTTTCTGGGCTGCCCACGAGGAGCTTCAGGCGCACAGCGTTGAGGTGGTACAAGTTCCCAATCTTGTCGACCCACTGAAACGCCCACGCTGTGCTCTGAGGATATGAGTTAGCCAAGTCCAGGAAGTCGCGTCTCTGGTGAGCCCAGCAAAAAGCCAGTTTTATCCCGGGGTTCAGGCGGGCAAAGCGCTTGTAGCCGGAGTAGCGATCGCAACTGATGATGCCCTGTTTGACGCCGGTGAATTCGGCCATGATCACTTCAGCGGCGCGCGATTCGTCGACCACGTAGTGAACCACCGAGCACGACTGGAACACCCACATATGCCAGCGGTGTCCAATCTTGTCCAGAATTTCGACGAAAACAGCCCAACGGGTTTCATCGGCATGCCAGTAAGGCTCGGTACGCAGCTTTGACAGCAGTGCATCGTCCAGTGGCTTGAACAAGGGCGCTATTGCCTGTAGCCCACCGGCCAGCGTGCCGGGGGCCATGTTCAAGCCGTGGTCGGCCAAGTCCTGCAGCAAACGCTGGCTGGGCCTGCCATAGGCAAACTTATCGAGCAGCACACTGGTCCAAACCGATATCCCAAACTTGCCCCGGTTGATAAGTCGTGCGGGGCTTGGCGCCGTGACAATCCCGCTAACACAGCCGCATTCACAGGTCGGCGCATAGCGATGGCGGTGGATGACACGGCGGTAGGCG
Organism: Betaproteobacteria bacterium; assembly: GCA_009922295.1. Taxonomy (GTDB): domain Bacteria; phylum Pseudomonadota; class Gammaproteobacteria; order Burkholderiales; family Burkholderiaceae_C; genus Rhodoferax. Next base: position 96 of record RFWA01000500.1, on the reverse strand, counting down.
TTGACCTCAATCTCCAGTACCTGCGCGTCTTCGGTGCCGGCAAACTCTTTTAAGGCTAAGCCGCATTCGGGACACTGCGGCTTCTCCAGCACGATG
>RFWA01000499.1 GCA_009922295.1 Betaproteobacteria bacterium | reverse complement strand
GGTGTGAAGACACCGTAGGGTGCGCCGGCCTGGGTCAAGATGTCGCGTCGCTCAAACACCACATGGTCCTTGCAGGTCTGCAGCAGCACGCCAAGCTCGGCCAGGGCGCCGCGGACCTGGGCGTCCCGAGCCAGCGATTGCGGTTCGTCGTCGTGTGCCGCAAACACCGCCTGTACCTGCAGGGTTTTGGCCAAGGCCAGCAATTCGGTGCCAGCCGTGCCGTGGCGCACGATCAGGCCCGCGCCCGGTTGCGCTGCGAGTTGGCGCAGGTCGGTGTCGAGCTCACACAGCGACTCACGAATGAAGTCGACCCGTCGGTCCACACGCGGGAGTGGGTCGAGGATGTCTCGGTCAAATACAAACACGCAGTGCACCTGACGGCAGGCCTGCAGCGCCAGGCACAGTGCGGTGTTGTCGCTCACCCGAAGATCGCGGCGGAACCACATCAAGCCGGTATCAAATTGTTTGCCCATGTTCACCGCTAAAATTGTTGTATGCCCGGAGATTTTGCCCTGACCAACCTGACCAACCATTTCCTGATTGCCATGCCAGGTCTGCAGGATGCGGTATTTGCCCGAAGCGTGGTCTACCTCTGCGAGCACAACGAGCGTGGCGCACTTGGCCTGGTGATCAACAAGCCCTGTGATATCGACATGCGCCGACTGTTTGAAAAAGTCGACTTGCCCCTGTGGCGCGAAGATTTGTCGTCGTCCCCGGTATTCCAGGGTGGGCCCGTGCAGACCGAGCGTGGTTTTGTACTGCATGAGTCTATTTTTGGTGCAGCCGACCAGTCCATTGCGCCGGTGTACGCTTCCACCATGAGCATTCCGGGGGGGCTTGAGATGACCACGTCCAAAGACGTTCTGGAGGCCATTTCCACGGGCGCCGGGCCACGTCGGGTGCTGGTGTCGCTGGGTTACTCGGCATGGGGTGAAGGGCAACTCGAGTCTGAGCTGTCGGACAACAGCTGGCTGACCGTGGCGGCAAATCCCAGCGTGATTTTTGACACGCCGGTGGCCGAGCGTTATGACCGGGCCTTGAAACTGCTCGGCCTTGAAGCCTGGATGCTCTCGCCCGACGTGGGCCACGCATGAGCTTTTTGGGCGTGGACTTCGGCGAAAAACGCACCGGCCTGGCGCTGGGCAACCGGCTCCTGCGCACCGCGCAACCGCACGGTACGGTGCAGGCCGAGGGCGACGCCCGCTTTGTGGCCATTGCCAAGGTGCTGCGCGAGTGGCAACCCGACGCGCTGGTGGTGGGCGTGCCGTTTCACCCGGATGGTCAGGCCCATGAGAACACCCGCCGCGCCCGGCGCTTTGCCCGCCAGTTGCATGGCCGCTTTCAGCTGCCAGTGTTTGAGGTGGACGAGCGCTACAGCACCACCGAGGCGCTGTCTGCCGGCGCCAAGGATGCCGACGCGGCAGCGGCCTGCATCATTCTGGAACAGTTTTTGAGGAGCCTGCCATGAGCAGTCTGACGCTGGACGCCGAGGCGCTGTACCTGGCGCTGCTGGCCGGGGTACGCGGCATCCTTCGCCCAGGCACCCGGCTGGTGGGCGTGACATCGGGCGGCGCCTGGCTGGCTGAGCGGCTGCAACGCGATCTGCAGCTTGACGGCCCGCCCGGCATCATTTCGTCGACCTTGCATCGCGATGATTTTTCTCGTCGAGGCATGACTGCCGCCGCCCAAACCCGCATTCCTTTTGATGTGAAAGACGCCCATATTCTGCTGGTGGATGACGTGCTTTACACCGGCCGCACCCTGCGGGCTGTGATCAACGAGCTGTTTGACTTTGGCCGTCCGGCCAGTGTGCAACTGGCCGTGCTGGTGGACCGGGGAGGGCGTGAGCTGCCGGTGCAGGCCGAGGTCTGTGCCGCACGCGTGGTGCTGGCCCCCAGCCAGTCGCTGGCGCTGGCGCGCGATGCCGCCGGCGTCTTCAGCTTTGAAGTGGAGGCGCGCTAGCCATGCTGTCCCGCCGCAACCCGCAGCTCAACGCCCATGGCGAGCTGATTCACCTGCTCTCGATCGAGGGGCTGCCCAAAAGCATCCTGACCCAGGTCCTCGACACGGCGGCCAACTTTGTCAGTGTGAATGACCGCGAGGTTAAAAAAGTGCCGCTGCTGCGCGGCAAAAGCGTGTTCAACCTGTTCTTTGAGAACTCGACCCGGACCCGTACCACCTTTGAGATTGCCGCCACGCGGCTGAGCGCCGACGTCATCA
>RFWA01000498.1 GCA_009922295.1 Betaproteobacteria bacterium | reverse complement strand
TGGTAGAGAACCAGCAGCACCGCCGGTTTGCCTTGCGAGATACCGTCGGTGCGCACATCCTGCATGGCCTCGGTGACTTTGGCCACGTCCTGCACCCGCACCGCCCGGTTGTTCTGGTAGCGGATCACCATGCCTGCGTATTCCGCCGGGGTGCGCGCTTGGTCATTGGCTTCTATCTGCCAGGACTGGTGCTCGTCTTCCACCATGCCTTTGGGCCGGTGTGCGTTTCCGTTCACCAAGGTCTGGCGCACATCCTCCAACGCAATGCCGTAGGCTGACATGCGTTCGGGCTGCACCGCCACGCGCACCGCCGGCAGCGCGCCGCCGCCTATGCTGACCTGACCGACGCCATCGACCTGAGACAAACGCTGCACCAACACGGTAGAGGCCAGATCGACCATAGACGCGCGCGAATGGCTTTGCGAGGTCAGCGCAATGATGAGCATTGGGCTTTCTGCCGGATTCACCTTGCGGTAAGTGGGCCGCCCCGGCATGCCGGTGGGCAGCAAGGTTTGCGCTAGATTGATAGCAGCTTGCACATCGCGGGCAGCGCCATTGATGTCGCGTTCCAGATCAAATTGCAAGCTGATGCGGGTGCTACCTTGGGATGACGTGGACGTCATCTCATTGACACCGGCAATGCTGCCCAAGGCGCGCTCCAGCGGCGTGGCCACGGTGGCGGCCATGGTCTCAGGACTGGCGCCAGGCAAACTGGCCTGCACCGATATCGCCGGGTAATCCACTTGCGGCAAAGGCGCCACCGGCAACATGCGGTAAGACAAGACTCCGGCCAAGGCCACACCCAGACTCAGCAGCGTGGTGGCCACCGGTCTGGCGATGAACACGGACGACAGGTTCATGCGTCGTCAATCGCTGAACGCGGCTGCGACCAACGCTCGAGCAACAAATAAATCACCGGCGTGGTGAACAAGGTCAACCACTGGCTGACGATGAGGCCGCCGACCAAGGTCACGCCCAGCGGATGCCGCAACTCGCTGCCCACACCGGTGCCCAGCATCAGCGGCAATGCGCCGAGCAAGGCGCACAGCGTCGTCATCAGAATAGGTCTGAAGCGCAACAAACACGCTTGCTCAATGGCTTGACGCGGCGACAGCCCCTGGTGACGTTCGGCATCCAAGGCAAAGTCAATCATCATGATGGCGTTTTTCTTGACGATACCGATCAGCAAAATAATGCCTATCACCGCGATCAAGCTGATGTCCATGCGCGCCAGCCACAGCGCCAGCAGCGCGCCCAAAGCCGCTGACGGCAGCGTGGACAAAATCGTCACCGGGTGTATGTAACTTTCATACAGCACACCTAGCACGATGTACATGGTGACCACCGCTGCCAGCACCAGCCACAGGCTGTGACTCAGCGATGCTTGAAACGCCAGCGCCGCGCCTTCGAAGCGCGACTCTATGCTGTCGGGCACTTTGTCCTGCACACGCATTTGCTGCCAGGCACTGTCAATCGCCGCTACGGCCTCACCGAGTGAGGCTTTCTGCGAAGGCTGGAATGACAAGGTCACCGCCGGAAACTGGTTGACATGCACCTGACTGAGCAAAGCAGCCCGCTCTTCAATCGCAGCCAGACTGCTGAGCGGCACTTGCGCACCGCTGACAGACGGCACGGTCAATCTTGCCAGCGCTTGCGGGCCCATGCGTTCCTTAGGACTGACTTCCAGCACCACGCGGTATTGGTTGCTTTGCGTGAAGATGGTCGACACCAGCCGTTGACCGAAAGCGTTGTACAGCGCGTTGTCTATGGCCATCACGCTCACGCCCAGGCGACTGGCCGCGTCCCGGTCTATGCGCACATAGGCCTGTAAACCCTGGTCCTGAAAGTCGCTGGCGACTTCTGCCAGCGCCGGGTGTTGCCGCAATTGCGCCAGCAGTCGCTGCGACCAGATACCTAATTCATTGCTATCGGGACCACTGAGTAAAAAACGGTATTGGGTGCGCGCCACCCGGTCTTCCAAGCTCAGGTCTTGCAAGGGCTGCAAGTAAATATGCATGCCGCTGATGCGATTGGCCGACTGCGACAAGCGTTGCAGTATCTCTGCCAGCGGTGCGTCGCGTTGCGACTTTGGCACCAGGTTCAAGGTCATGCGCCCGGTGTTCAAACTGGTGTTAGGGCCGTCGACACCAATGAACGAACTCAGGCTTTGCACCGCCGGGTCTTTCAACAACACCGCCGCCAAGGCTTGCTGTCGCGCTG
>RFWA01000497.1 GCA_009922295.1 Betaproteobacteria bacterium | reverse complement strand
ACCGTCACCGCAAAGCCACTGAACAGCGCCATGGTGGCCAGGTACTCCGTGAGTTGGCCGGCGCCAATCAAGAGCATTCGGAATTCGGGGCCAAAGGTGTTGATCAGGGTTTGGGCATCCAGGGTCAGGTCGGCCGGGGTGTCGCTGGCTGCCAGGCTGACCTCACCACTCTCCAGTTGGACCGTGCGGCACATCAATTGCCCGCTGGTGAGCGCCTGCACCAGTGCGGCCAGGCTGGCGGCATCGGGGTCAAATTCCAGCAACAGTTCCAGGGTGCCGCCACAGGGCAGACCGAAGCGATGGGCCTCGTCGGCGCTGATGCCGTACTTGACCAGACGCGGCGGCCCGGCCGGGATGTCTTGTTCGCCCTCCGCCGGGGCCGCTGCCGCGCTGGCATAAGCCCGGGTAAATCGGTAGATCAGGTCGTCTTCAATGCACCCGCCAGAGACCGAGCCGACCACCGAACCGTCCTGGCACAGGGCCATGATGGAGCCCACCGGGCGAGGCGACGAACCCCAGGTGCGTACCACTGTCGCCAGCAGGGCCCGTTGCCCAGCCTGGCGCCAGTCGCGCAGGGTGCGCAAGACCATCACATCGATGTTTTCCATGTTGGCGGCTTTGTCTTTGCTTGCAGGCAACTTAGCGAGATAGCCAGTACATGGCGGCGGCCAAGGCGACGGCGCCCACACCCCAAACCCAGACCGGCACTGCCTTCGGGGCGTCCGCAGCAGGCGCAGCGACGGCCGCTGCCGAAATTTTTTCAGCATAGGCCTGCGGGTACTGGCGCTGCATTTCGGCGTCAAAGCGCTTGAAAAAATCTTCGGCCATGGATTTGGCGGCACCGTCGATCAGGCGCTGGCCCAGTTGCGCCACCTTGCCGCCCACCGAGGCGTGCACGGTGTAGCTGAGCAGATGGCCCTCGGCGTTGGGCGCCAGCAGCACCTTGGCGCTCCCCTTGCCAAAGCCGGCAGGCCCGCCCTGCCCTTCAAACGAAATGGTGTAGCTCTCGGGCGCCTTGATGTCGCTCAGCGCGATCTTGCCGGTGAACTTGGCAGAAACCGGCCCGATTTTGACGGCCATACCGATCGCATACTGGTTCTCGCCGGTGGACTCGACCCGGTCACAGCCGGGAATACAGGTCTTGAGCACCTCGGGGTTGTTGAGCGCATCCCAGGCCTGTTGTTGGGTGATGGCGAGTTGGCGGCTGCCTTGCATGTCCATGGGGATGATCCTGTTCTGATGGGTGTTGGGATGTATTTTCGCGCAGAGGGTGGCTTAGCGTTTCATCAAGGCAGCCAAACTGGCCGCCAGGTCATCAAGCCGGCTGAGGTTGTGCACCGCCACCATGCCATGCGCCACTTTGTGCAGCACAGCCGCCCCCTGCGCCAGCGGAGCATAGCCCTCAAAGCGCAGCAGGGGGTTGAGCCATAACAAGCGACGGCTGCGCCGGCGCAGCCAGCCCAGTTCCTGCGCCAGTTGCTCGGGTTCTCCGGTGTCCAGCCCATCGGTGATCAACAGCACCAGAGTCCGTCGCCCAACCAGGCGCCGGGCATGCCGATGGCGCAGCGCCGTCAACGATTCACCCAGTTGGGTGCCGCCAGCAAAGTCTTCGATCAGGACGCTGGCCTGGTTCAGCATGGCGTCGGTGTCGGCCAAGCGGAAAGCTGGCGTCAGGTCGGTCAGCTGGGTGCCGAAGGCAAACACGTCTCGGCGCGGGTGGCGACGGGTGGCCGCGTGCAAAAAAGCCAACAACAGCCGCGAGTAGCGCTCCATGGAGCCCGACACATCCACCAGCACCAGCAGCGGCAGCGGCTGGCGGCAGCGCTGCAGCCTGGGCAATTCCATGGGCTCACCACCGGTGCGCACCGCCGAACGCATCACACCGGCCCAATGCAATTGGCTGCCTCGTTCGCCAGGCCGGGTGCGGCGCGAATCAAATTCGGGCAGTGGCAGTCGGATGTCTCGGGCCAGGCGCTCCACCAGCCGGTATTCGGCGGCCGACAGGGCGTTGAAGTCGGCGTGCTTGAGGCGCTGCTGGTCGCTGGCCGTCATCGCGGCATCAAAGTCGACTTTCTGGTCTTCCTGCTTGGGCTGGACCTGCTGGCCAAAAGCCTTTTGAGGCGTCAGGGCCTCTCGCACCCGCGGGCGCCGCTTGCTGGGCTCGGCCTTGCCCTCGGCACTTGGCAGCAACTGCGACAACAGCTTGTGCGCCAGGTTAGGGTTACGAAAAAATGCTTCGAACAGCTCGC
>RFWA01000496.1 GCA_009922295.1 Betaproteobacteria bacterium | reverse complement strand
GCCTACGGTTCCTACCGCACGCTGGACCTGTCGGCAATGGGTTGGGCGCGTGTGATTGAGCAGCGGCCATTGCTGGAGGTCAATGTGGTTTGAGCGGCCGGCCTCAAGAGCGTATCCGCGCCACCCCCACACCCGCCTGCTGCGCGATACCAGCCCGGGGCAGTGGTCGGCCTGCCACCTCAATGACTGACGCGCGCTAAAGAACCTTGCTGAGGAATCGCTGGGTTCGCTCCTGCCGAGGCTGATCAAAAATAGCAGCCGGCAGGCCCTCTTCGACCACCAGTCCTTCGTCGAGGAACAGCACGCGGTCTGCCACCTGGCGGGCAAAGCCCATTTCATGGGTGACGACCACCATGGTCATACCCTCTTCAGCCAGGGCTTGCATCACCGCCAGCACCTCGCCGACCATCTCTGGGTCCAGCGCGGAAGTAGGCTCATCGAACAGCATGATGCGCGGTTGCATGGCCAGTGCACGTGCAATAGCCACGCGCTGCTGTTGCCCGCCTGACAGCTGGTTGGGGTAGGCGTCGATCTTGTCCAGCAGTCCGACTTTGGCTAGCAAGCTCCTCGCACGGGTCTGGGCTTGCTCCTCCGTCAGGCCACGCACCTTGGCCGGTGCCAGCGTGATGTTCTGCAACACGGTGCGGTGCGGAAACAGGTTGAACCGCTGGAACACCATGCCGATGTCAGCGCGAAGCGCATTGATGTCGGTCTGAGGGGCGTGTACCGGCAGGCCGTGTACCAGCACCTGGCCCCCGCTTGCGTCTTCGAGCCCATTGAGGCAGCGAAGAAAGGTGCTCTTGCCTGAGCCTGAGGGGCCGATCACGCAGACCACCTCGGAGGCCTGGACCACGCAGTCGATTCCCCGAAGCACCGGCAATGTGCCGAACTGCTTCGTCAGGCCCTCAACGCGTATCGCCTCGTCCATAGCGGTCCTCCAGCTTTTTGACCAGCCATGCCAGCCCGAGGGTCAAGAACCAGTACATCAGCGAGATGGTGAGATAGGGCTCCCAATACCGTGAATAGGCCCCCGCCACGGTGCGCGCGGCGTAGGCCAGCTCGGCCAGACCAATTGCGGAGATCAGGGAAGAGTCTTTGAGCAGGGAGATGGCGTTGTTGCCCAAGGGCGGGAGCATGCGTCGAAAGGCTTGGGGCAGCACCACGTGGTACATGGTGCGCGGGAAGCTCAGACCCAGCGAGCGCGAGGCCTCGACCTGACCCCGGTCGATCGACTGGATACCTGCCCGGAACACCTCTGAAATATAGGCGCCGGCATTCAAGGTGAGCGCCAGCACCCCCGAGAGCAAGGCGCCGTAGTTTTGCTTGAGGTGGCGTGCCGTATCGCCCGAGATCAACAGGCCGTCTGATGGGTTGATGAAGACCGGCAACAGCGCAAAGTGCATCAGCAGGATTTGCACAAACAGGGGCGTACCGCGAAAAAAACTGACATAAATGGTCGCCGGCCAGCGCAAGGCGTACTGGCATAACTGCCGAGCCGGCGCGTGGCGCGCCTCAGCGAGCCGAGCCATGCCAATCAGCAGGCCCAGCGCCGTGCCCTGCACGATGCAGATCACCGTGACCCCCACAGTCATCAGCAGCCCGCGCCAGAACAGCACCGCGTACTCGGCGATGATGTCGGCGCGGAACCAGCCAAACCAGAGAACCGGCTCCATGTGCTCAGGCCCTGTGGCCTATCAGTTGTTGGGCAGCGCTGGGGCTTCGGCCTGGAACCACTTTTTATAGATTTGACCGTAGCTGCCGTCAGCCTTGACACCAGCCAGACCCGCATTGAGCTTGTCCAGCAGGGCTTTGTTACCCTGCTTCACCACAACGCCAAAAAATTCTTTGGGAAAGCTGGGGTCATTGACGGTTTTGAGTTGTTTGTGTTCCTGCGCACGGAATGCAATCACGCCGTTGTCGCCGATGGCCGCATCCAGGCCTCCGTTGGCGAGTTCGGCAATCACCACCGGCGTGCTTTCGAAGCGCCGGATATCCGGGTTGGTTTTGCCGAATTCGCGGGATGCAGTGTCGTCTGCCGTGCTGCCGTTGACGACGCCGATTTTCTTGCCGGCAAGGTCTTTCAAGCCCTTGGCGGTGCTGCTTTGGTTGACGGCGATCAACTGGCGCGCCTCAAAGTAGGGGCTTGTGAAGTCATAGGACTGCTTGCGTTTGTCATTGATGGTCACGCCGGAAATCACCAGGTCGACATCGCCATTGTTGAGGGCCGCAAAGATGCCCGACCAGGGCGT
>RFWA01000495.1 GCA_009922295.1 Betaproteobacteria bacterium | reverse complement strand
ATGCGCTTCAAGGCGCTCAAGTAAGTCAAGCGCTCAAAGGTCGCAGGCGGCCGGCCAGTGCAGGCCGCCTGAACTGGCACTGCGCGCAGCCCTTATGGCGCGTACCACAGCGCGTGCCGTCACTTCGGCGGCCATCGTGCCCAGCACCATCATGCCGGCGGTCTTGCCCGCCTGGCCGGTGCCCAATGTGAACAAGGCATCGCCATCGGACAGGGTGTGCACCGGGTTGATGCTGCGCGCCAGGCCATCGTGTGCCACCTGGGCCAGCCGGTGCGCCTGCGACTTGGTCAGGATGGCGTCGGTGGCGATGACCCCTATGGTGGTGTTGGTGCCGGCCAGCAGCGGTTGGGGTAACTCGCCGGCCAGAATAGCCCGGCGGATATTGAGCAGGGCTGTGCCGTCGGCCGTGCGGGCACCAGCAATCACTTGGGCGGTGTCCGGATCGATCACATCACCCAGGGCATTGCAGGCCACCAGGGCGCCAACGGTTACGCCGTCCAGAGTGACCGAGGCGCTGCCAATGCCGCCGCGCATGGCGCGTGCCAGGCCAAACAGTTTGCCAACCAGGGCGCCAGCACCGGCACCAACATTGCCTTGCGCCGGCGGCTCGCGGCTGGCGGCCTGACAGGCCAGGTAGCCGGCCTGCGCGTCGGGCCGGATTCGGGCGTCGCCGACAGGCAGGTCAAACAACACGGCGGCCGGCACGATGGGCACCAGGCCAAAGCGCACGTCCAGGCCAATGCCCTGTTCCTCCAGCCAGCGCATCACGCCCGCTGCGGCGTCCAGCCCCCAGGCGCTGCCGCCGGCCAGCAGTATGGCGTGCGCCCGGTCCACCAGGTTGGAGGGGTGCAGCAGGTCGGTCTCTCGGGTACCGGGTGCAGCGCCCCGCACATCGACGCCAGCCACAGCGCCAGCGCGGGCAATCACCACGCTGCAGCCGGTGGGGCGGCGGCTGTCGGTGAACTGGCCGACCTCAATGCCGGCCACCCGGGTGATGCTGTCAGCGCTGTCTAGTTGTGAGTCGGACATGGCGATTGGATTATCCACGCCGCCTTGCCGCTCAGTGCACACCTTTACTTGGCCGGCTCCAGCGTCAGCACCGTGTAGGCGCCGTTGACCTTCTCTGCTGTAAAGCGCACCTTGTCACCAGTCTTGATGCCACCCAGCAGCGCGGGGTCGGGTACCTGGAACACCATGGTCATGGGCGGCATCTCCAGGTTCTTGATCTCGCCGTGTTTGAGTGTGATCTTGCGCGCCCCCAGGTCCACCTTGCGGACCTCAGCCTCGGTGGGTTCCGCAGCGGTGGCGGTCAGGCCGATGCCGCACAGCAAAATAGTCAGCAGCAGTTGGCGATATTTGGGCATGATTTGATCTCTTTCAGGGGTAGTTTTGATAAACCGATTGGCGCCCGTCGCGCTGGACCAGCAACACAGCGAACTTGTCGCGCCGCGTACCGTACTCCGGGCCATCCATGCCCGGTGAGCCGACCGGCATGCCGGTCACTGTCAGCCCCAACGCCTGAGGCCGCTCTTTGAGCATCCGACTGATCTCCCGTGCCGGCACATGCCCCTCAACCACATAGCCGTCGACCACAGCGGTATGGCAGGAGCCGAAGGCCTCTGGCAGGCCGAGTTGCTGCCGCTTCTGGCTTTTGACGTCGTCGCTCACGTCATGGGTCTTGACCTGAAAGCCGGCTGCCTGAACGTGCTTGACCCAGTCTTTGCAGCAGCCGCAGCTGGCGGTCTTCCAAACCTCCAGCCGTGGCCGCGCGGCGCTTGGGGTGATGGCTTGGCTGGCCAGGGGCGCAAGACTCAGCAGCGCGCAGGCGTGGGTTAACAGATGTCGACGGTTCATGGTGTGATCCTCAAGGTTTTGGGGTGCTTGCTGCGCTGACCTTGATCTTGCCCACCATGCCGGCCTGGTAATGGCCAGGCAGCAGGCAGGCAAATTCAAATTCTCCAACGCGGTTGAAGGTCCAAATCAGCTGGTCGGTCCTACCCGGTTTGACATGGGTCATGTAGGGCTCGCTGTGCTCCATGTCCGGGAACTTGACCATCAGCGCGGCATGGGCGTCCAGCTCTGCCTTGGTACCGATCACCAGCTCGTGCAGGCCTTTGCCGGCGTTGCGGACCACCAATTTGACGGTGTCGCCCGCGCGGATTTGCAGTTCGGCCGGGATGAATCGCATTTGGTCGGTCATGGTTACCGTGATGGTGCGGTTGACGGCCTTGGCGTCACCGGCAATGCCC
>RFWA01000494.1 GCA_009922295.1 Betaproteobacteria bacterium | reverse complement strand
AAATGTTTGACCAGGCAGCCCGGCTGCGCTCTTACCAAATCACTGCCGAGGTCCGCGCTGAAATGCGCCCAGGCCCAAGCGCTGCCGCTCTTGGCACCCACGCCGGCCCCAGCAGCGCCTCCAAAGCCAGCCCGGTACAGGCTCAACCCGCACCAGCGATGCAGGCTTGAAAGCAAAGTCGCGAAAACTAATTCGAATTTGTGCCAAAAACTCTGCTGCAAGCCCTGACGAACCTGACCAACTGACCGCAGCGCTCTGCCCTGAATCGTGACAGGCCGAGCAGACACCATGCCGGCAGCTGTTTTTGGTTTTTTGACCCGATGGGGCGTGTTGACAGCCGACCAAGCCTCCTTACGGCCCCAATTGCCTGCGGCTAAGCCGGCGTGTCCATCAAGGACTCAACCCATGCCAGTTGCCCAGGCAGGCAGTGGCTACGCAAGTCGTATTGGCTGAGGGCGAACTCGCGTGCTGCCTGGCCCAGGCGCTGCCTTTCTTGCGGGTTGTCGCAGAGTTCAATGACATTTTGAGCGAAGCCCGCCACATCAAAAAAATCAAGTAGGCGGCCGGTTTCGTTGTGCACCACGGCCTCTCGCACTGGCGCGGTGTCGCTTGCCACAATGGCACAGCCCGCGCTCATGGCCTCCAACAGGCTCCAGCTCAGCACAAAGGGGTAGGTCAGGTAGACATGCACCGTAGAGAGTTGCAGCATTTGAACAAAATCAGGGTAAGGCAGTTTGCCCAAGAAATGGACCCGGTCAAGGTCTACATCCGCTTTTACCTCATCCAAAAAAACATGGCGCCAGCCCTTGTTGGCCGTGCCTGCTGAGGTGTTGGCAGCGGACGGCGGTAGCGCGCCGTAGCTGACGCTGTCGCCACCCACAATGAGCACCCGGGCCTTGGGGCGTGCTTTGAGAATGGCGGGCAGGGCGCGCATGAAGATGTGGTAGCCGCGGTAAGGCTCGAGGTTGCGGTTGACGAAAGTGACGATTTCATCATCACGCGTGAGTTTGAGTTGACCCTTTCGGGTGCCCAAGACCATATTGACTTCGGGCCTAGGGCGAACCTGCTGGGTGTCGATGCCGTCGTGCATCACGGCAATCTTGGCGCGAAAGGGCTCAGGAAACACCGAGCGCTGCCAGTGCGTGGGCGACAGGGCGCCTTGGCTGATCGGAAAATGCAGCTCGTAGTTGGCGTTTTTCAAAAACAGGCGGCAGGCGTCGTCCTCTTGGACGGGGCCGAACTCGGGGTCAAAGCCCATGTCGGCGCCTTGGGTGTGGTAGTAGAACTCGCTGTAAATCCCCATTCTGGCCCTGGGCCAGACAGTCTTCAAAAACAGGCTCTCGCCCCAGCCAGGGTGGGCCACGATCAGATCTGGTGCAAAGCCGGTTTGGCGAAGTTGGACTGCGGCACGGTACGCCGCCTCTCCCCGGTACACCTTGGTCTGTAGGTCAGATAGCCAGCGGTGTCCTTGGCCTGCGGGCTGCTCAAGCAGGGCGTAGGGCAGCATCTCAACACCGGCCGACGGCGGGCAGGGATTGATGTGCATGGCCACCACGCGGTGACCCGGCCGCGCAGCCAAGGCGGGCGCCAGGTGCTTGAATTGCCCGGGAAAATTTTGGTGAATGAAGAGAATATTCACGCGTTGACAAACTGCGGCCTTATCAGCCCACAGGGGCCTGGGGTCAGGCTTTCGTTGTTTTGGCGTTGCTGGCTGCTGGTGCTGCTATTGCCGGCGCGGGTGCCGGTGCCGGTGCCGGTGCTGCTGCCGCTGGATCATTGCGTTTGAGGATGCCTTGCTCAACCATTTTGTTGATCACCTGGTTCAATTGGTCTGCCGAGCGCAAAAAACCTTGGATCGACATCGCCATGCTGCCAACTTTGCTTGGCGTAGGGGGCGTGTTGGCGGCGGTTTGGGCCACAGTGATGAGATCAAAGCGGACAACGCCATCGACCAGGGTGATGTTGTCAAATCCGTCTACGAAGATTGAGTTTTGCGACATGGGACGCTCCAGTTAGAAGATGTTTTTGCAGTTGGCAGGGTTGGGTCAGCTGATACTGAATGGTAACAAGCTTCAACCGGGCCAAGGCGTGAGCGACCAGGGCCCCTGGGTCAGGTCAATGCGCTCGCCACCTTGTGCGGAATGCTCTGCCGCCAGGCCGATGACCACTGCCTTGAGGCCGTCAGTCAGGCTTACCTCCACCGCTTGCTTGCCTTGCAGCACTGCCAGAAACTTTTGGTGCTGGTAGAAG
>RFWA01000493.1 GCA_009922295.1 Betaproteobacteria bacterium | reverse complement strand
CGCCATGCGCGAGTTGGCTGCGCTGGGCCTGCAGGCCGAGATCGAGGCGGCCGGCATTGAAAACCTGGAGAGCGTGTTTTTCAACCGTTTCGGTCAGTACATTTACCGCGAGCCCAGGGGGCGCCACGCCGGTTACGCCTTGCCCGAGATCGGTATCCACCGTGGCAAGCTGCACCGTATTTTGTTTGATGCGGCGGTGAGTCGGCTTGGCGCTGACCGGATTCACACGCACCACCGTTGTGTGGGGGTTACCCAGGATGCGCAGGGTGCAACTTTGCACTTTGTACAGGGCAGTGGTGGCGTGGCTTTGCCCGATGTGCGCGCCGATGTCGTCATCGCCTGCGATGGCATTCATTCCGCTTTGCGGCGCCAGTACTACCCTGATGACCGCCTGGCGTTCGCCGGCATCAACACCTGGCGCGGGGTCACCCGCCACAAACCCATCCTGTCGGGCAAGAGTTATCTGCGTATCGGCTCCATCAAGACCGGCAAGATGGTCATCTATCCCATCGTGGACCGGATCGAGTCTGACGGGACGCAGCTGATCAACTGGATGGCTGAGATCGAGGGTGGTCGCGACACCATGAATGACTGGAACCAGGGTGGGCAGGCCGCAGACTTTATTGACCTGTTCAAGGACTGGCGGTTTGACTGGCTGGATGTGCCTGAGCTGATCCGAAGTGCCGATCAGATTCTGGAATACCCCATGGTCGACAAGGACCCGGTGGCCCAGTGGACTTTTGGCTGTGTGACCTTGATGGGGGACGCCGCTCACCCGATGTACCCGCGTGGCTCCAACGGCTCCGCCCAGGCGCTGATCGATGGCCGCACCCTGGCCACCGAACTGGCCACTTCCCTGGGCCAAGGCAGTGATGGTCGAACGGCTTTGGCGGCCTATGAGGCGCAGCGCAGACCGGCGACAAGCCGGATCGTCCAGACCAACCGCAGCGCACCGCCGGACCTGATCAATATTCGGGTCGATGAGCTCAGCGGCGATCGTCCATTTCGCCACATCGACGACTTGATCAGCCAGGCTGAACTGCGCCAGATGTCGGACGACTACAAGAAGATCGCCGGGTTTTCTTTGGATGCGCTTAAGGTTTGACCTGTATCAAGCTCTGTCGTGTCCCCCGGCATTGCCACTTGAAAACCCCGGCTATGCGAATCGACAAGCTCACCACCAAATTTCAGGAAGCCCTGAGCGAAGCCCAGACGCTGGCCCTGGGAAACGACCACGCCTTCATTGAGCCCGCTCATGTGTTGCTGGCTATGTTGCGTCAGGACGAGGGCCCCAAGGCCCTGTTGCAGCGCTCGGGCGTGAACGTGCCGGCGCTGATGACGGCGGCCGAAACCGCCATGAACCGGCTGCCGCAGGTGCAGGGCCACGAGCAGGTGCAGGTGGGGCGCGACATGGTGTCGCTGCTGCAGGCGGCCGAAAAAGAGGCCATCAAGCGCGGCGACCAGTTTGTGGCGGGCGAGCTGTTTTTGCTGGCGCTGAGCGACAGCAAGCTGGACTTTGCCCGCATCGTGCGCGAGCAGGGCCTGACCCGCAAGGCGCTGGAGACTGCCATCGAGGCGGTGCGCGGCGGCCAGAAAGTGGACAGTGCCGACGCCGAAGACCAGCGCGAATCGCTCAAAAAGTACTGCCTGGACCTGACCGAGCGCGCCCGCCTGGGCAAGCTCGACCCGGTGATCGGCCGCGACGACGAAATCCGCCGCGCCATCCAGGTGCTGCAGCGGCGCACCAAGAACAACCCGGTGCTCATCGGCGAGCCCGGCGTCGGCAAGACCGCCATTGTGGAAGGGCTGGCGCAGCGCATCGTGGCCGGTGAGGTGCCCGATTCGCTCAAGGGCAAGCGCGTGCTGTCGCTGGACATGGCCTCTCTGCTGGCCGGCGCCAAGTTCCGTGGCGAGTTTGAGGAACGCCTGAAAAACGTGCTCAAAGACCTGGCCAAGGACGAGGGCCAGACCATCGTCTTTATTGACGAACTGCACACCATGGTCGGTGCCGGCAAGGCCGAGGGGGCCATGGACGCGGGCAACATGCTCAAGCCGGCGCTGGCGCGCGGCGAGCTGCACTGCGTGGGTGCCACCACCCTGGATGAGTACCGCAAGTACATCGAAAAAGACGCGGCGCTGGAGCGCCGCTTCCAGAAAATCCTGGTGGGCGAGCCCACGGTGGAGGCCACCATCGCCATCCTGCGCGGCCTGCAGGCCCGCTACGAAACCCACCACGGCGTGCAAATTACC
>RFWA01000492.1 GCA_009922295.1 Betaproteobacteria bacterium | reverse complement strand
GTAGCCCATGGTGTGCCGCCGCACGGCAAGCACGTCACGCGGTTCGGCGCCAGACAGGGCGACCCATTCGCCCTGATGCTGCACTCTCACCTCGCCGCTGGTGGCCGCGTAGTTGCCGTACAGGCAACGTAACAGCGAGCTTTTGCCAGCGCCGGACTGGCCGGTCAGGGCCAGACACTCGCCGGGTCGCACGCTGAGGTTGATCCCTTGAAACACCGGCAGTGACAAACCACCGCGTGCATGCAAGGTGAAGGTTTTGGCCAAGGCGAGGGCTTCGATGACCGGTGACGGATAGGGTGCATTCATGGTTTGGCTTTCACGGGGTCAACACGGAGGACACCAGCAACTGGGTGTAGGGGTGCTGGGGGTCATCCAGCACCCGGTCCGTCAGACCCTGTTCCACCACCTGCCCATCCTTCATGACCAGCATCCGGTGCGCCAGCAGCCGGGCCACAGCCAGGTCATGGGTGACCACGACAGCGGCGAGCTGAAGCTCGTCGACTAGTTGCCGCAGCAGGTCCAGCAGGCGCGCTTGCACTGACACGTCGAGCCCGGTGGTCGGCTCATCCATGAAGACCAGGCGCGGGCGGGTCACCAGATTACGTGCGATCTGCAAGCGCTGCTGCATGCCACCCGAGTAGGTGCCAGGCAGGTCATCCACGCGCTCCACATCCAACTCCACGCGGGCCATCCAGTCCAGCGCCTGGCTGCGCAATTGCCCGTAGTGACGCTCTCCGAGGGCCATCAACCGCTCGCCGACATTGGCACCGCCAGACACGTTCATTCGCAACCCGTCGCGGGCATGCTGCTCAACAAAACCCCAATCGGTGCGTGCCAGTTGACGCAGTTGCGCCTCGGACATGACGGCCAGATCGGTCAATTTGTCGGACGGCGCGTGGCCGGGCCAGCGCGCGTGGTAGCCGACTGAACCTTCGTCACACGCCAGGCGTGCCGCCAGCAGCCGCAGCAGGGTGGTCTTGCCAGAGCCGGACTCACCCACGACAGCCAGCACCTCGCCAGGATAGAGGTCAAAGCTGATGTTGCGGCAAGCCCAGCGCTGCGCGCTGTTTGACACAAAGGCTTTGCCGACCTGGCGGGCCGACAGCAGGGCGCCCGGCTTCACGCGCCACCCCCGGCATCTTGCGCGGCGAGAACATTGGTCAAGGTCACCGCCTGCTGGGTCCCGACGTGCCCAGCCTCGCGGCGCTGCTCGCAGTAGTCGCTGTCCGAGCACACAAACAGCCGGCCGCCCTGGTCGTCCACAATCATTTCGTCCAGGTAGCTGTCAGCTGCGCCACACAAGGCGCAGGCGTGCGGCCAGCGCTCGGTCTCGAAAGGATGGTCTTCAAAATCAAGGCTGCGCACCCGGGTGTAGGGTGGCACCGCATACAGGCGCTTTTCCCGACCGGCACCAAACAGCTGCAAGGCGGGATTCATGTGCATCTTGGGGTTGTCAAACTTCGGGATCGGCGAAGGCGACATCAGGTAACGCTCATTGACCATCACCGGGTAGTCGTAGGCCCGCGCAATGGCGCCAAGTTGGGCGATGTCTTCGTACAGACGCACATGCATCAGCCCATACTCACTGAGCGCATGCATCTTGATGGACTCACGCCGACGCGGCTCCAGCTTGGACAAGGGCTCGGGCATGGGCACCTGGTACACCAGGATCTGGGCCGCCGTCAAGGGCTCCTCGGGGATCCGGTGCCGGGTCTGAATCAGCGTCGCGTCCCGGGTTTTTTGGGTGGTCGCCACGCCGGTGGTGCGGGCAAAAAAGCGCCGGATGTTGACCGCATTGGTGGTGTCATCAGCGCCCTGGTCGATCACCTTGAGCACATCGCTGCGCCCGATGATGCTGGCCGTGATCTGCACGCCACCAGTGCCCCAGCCGTAGGCGAAGGGCATCTCACGCGAGCCGAACGGCACCTGGTAGCCCGGTACGGCCACCGCCTTGAGCAGGGCCCGGCGAATGCGCTTCTTGGTGCGCTCATCCAGAAAAGCAAAGTTGTAATGGGTCTCGGTCACGACGGTTCCTGGTTCATGGCTGTTGCATCGCCTGCGGCGACGTGGCTGGCACGCAGCTTGCGCACCAGGGCAAGCTCCGCCTGAAAGTCCACGTAGTGCGGCAATTTCAGGTGCTGGACAAAACCGGAAGCCTCAACGTTGTCAGCATGTGCCAGCACAAATTCTTGGTCCTGCGCTGGCGCTACAACGGTTTCACCCAGTTCACCAGCCCGCAGGGCGCGGTCCATCAAGGCCATGGCCATGGCCT
>RFWA01000491.1 GCA_009922295.1 Betaproteobacteria bacterium | reverse complement strand
GCGCCGGGTCGATGCCTTGCCCGAGCTGGCCGCTGCGCTGGAGGCGGCCCGGCGTGAGGCGCACAACGCCTTTAGCGACGGCACCCTGATGCTGGAGCTGCTGATCGAGCGTGGCCGCCACATCGAGGTGCAGGTGTTTGCCGATGCCCACGGGCATGTGGTGCATCTGGGCGAGCGCGACTGCACCGCCCAGCGCCGCCGCCAAAAGGTGATTGAAGAGGCCCCTTCGCCCGTGGTGGCAGCCGATCTGCGCGAGGCCCTGGGTCGCGACGCGGTGGCGGCCGCGCGGGCGGTGGGCTACTGCGGCGCTGGCACGGTGGAGTTTCTGCTGGATGCCGAAGGTCGCCACTATTTTCTGGAGATGAACACCCGCCTGCAGGTGGAGCACCCGGTGACCGAGCTGGTGACCGGGCTGGACCTGGTGGCCTGGCAGCTGCGGGTGGCGGCGGGGGAGCCTTTGCCGCTGGCGCAGGCCGACATCCGCCACAGCGGGCACGCCATCGAGGTGCGGCTGTACGCCGAAGACCCCTACGCCGGCTTTACGCCGCAAACCGGAACCGTGCTGCATTGGCGCCCGCCGCAGCCCCTGCCGGCTGGCGTGCGCCTGGACAGCGGCATCGCAGAGGGCAGCATGGTGAGCCCCTGGTACGACCCGCTGCTGGCCAAGGTGATCGCCCATGGCCGTGACCGTGACGAGGCCATCCGCCGCTTGCGTGCCGCCCTGGCCCGCATGCCCCTGCTGGGCCTGCGGCACAACGGCGGTTTTTTGCGCGATCTGCTGGACCACCCGGCGTTTCGACAAGCTCGCATGCACACCGCCTTGCTGGACCAGTGGCTCAGCGATGGCGAGCCTCTGTTGCAGCGTCCGGTGCCGGACGACGCGGCCTGGTGCACGGCCGCAGCGGCACTGGTGCGGCGCCAGGGCAGCAGCTGGCGACCCAGCAGCGTGGCCGCCTTTGACCTGACCCTGCGCTGCGGCGAGCAGACGCAAACCCTGCGCGTGCACAGCCTGGCAACGGGCGAACTGCACCTGACTTTGGGCGGCACCCTGCATGTGCTGCGCCATGTCAGCGTCGCCGACAACACGGTTAGCTATGAATTAAATAGCGTAAAACATAGACTGGACGTGGCCTGGAGCGGTTTTGAGCTACATATTGCCATGCCCGAAGCCAGCTTTGTTTTCAGCGAGGTGTCGCCATTTCCGCAGGCCGATGCGGCTTTTGACGCCGCTTTGGCCCGTGCGCCGGTGGCCGGGCGCGTGAGCCGGGTGCAGGTGGCAGTGGGCGATGTGGTGCTGGCTGGCCAGCCGATGGTTTGCGTGGAGGCCATGAAGATGGACATGTGGCTCACCGCCCAGGCGCCCGGTCGGGTGCGGGCACTGCACACCGCATTGGGTGAGCAAGTGGTGCTAGCGGCGGTAGTGGTGGAACTTGATCTTGACGACATGCAGGGGCCTGGAAGCGATCTTTAGCCCGAAGCTCCCGTGCTACAATTTGACACTTCGCGGCTGTAGCTCAGTTGGATAGAGTACTTGGCTACGAACCAAGGGGTCGTGGGTTCAATTCCTGCCAGCCGCACCAAATGAATCAAGGACTTACGCTCGAAAGGGTGTAAGTCCTTTCTTCTTGGTAGTGACAATTCCTGTTCTGGTGCCTACACCGTGCCTACATGGCGGCGGCTGTGCCCACCTGAACGTAACCTCGCAGTTCACAGACCTACATCATTCCGCGCTCAGCCAAGCTCACGGCCTCCATGCGAGTCACGATCAAATGATCGAGCACCCGGACATCGACCAGAGCCAATGCAGCTTTCAGAGTGCTGGTCAGCGTTAGGTCGGCCTGCGAGGGCTGAGGACTCCCAGAGGGGTGGTTATGACACAGGATCACGGCTGCGGCGTTGCGGTTGAGAGCCTCTATGACTACCTCGCGAGGGTAGACGCTGGTTTGGGTCAGCGTGCCACGAAACATTTCTTCAGTGGCAATTACACGGTGCTGGGCGTCGAGGAATACCACTGCAAAAATCTCGTGGGGTCTGTCGCCCAGTAGCAGCCTGAGATAGTCTCGCACTGCATCTGGGCTGGCCAAGAGGTCGGTTTCTCTAGTCTCGCAGGCCAGCAGTTCCAGAGCTTGAGAAGCGATGGGGTGTCGCATATTGGTGTCCATAAAGTTGATGACACAACAGGCGGCAACGTGTTTATTGATTCGACTTCGTGAGTGGTTTCTGCACAGTGGCTGGGCTGCCAAGAGGCATGGGGTGGGACAAAATTTGGGACAACCGGG
>RFWA01000050.1 GCA_009922295.1 Betaproteobacteria bacterium | reverse complement strand
CAGCAGGCTCTGCGGTAACGAAGTCCACCACCGCCCTGCGCGGTATCAAATCAAGCCCGGCTGTCGCTGTTGGCAAGACGCCAACCGTCAACGTGGCCAATAACTTTGCAGTCGATTCCACCAACAACAAGTTTGTGATCACCGTCGACGGCATCAAGGGCGACGTGGTCATTCCCACCAGCGCCACCTACTCTTTGGCGTCTTTCACACGCGAACTGGAAAAAGGCATCAATGCCCTGGCCAGCGCCGATGGCGACTCGCCCACCACGGTCAATGGCGTCAAGGTCAGCTACGACTACACGCAAAATGTCTTCAAATTTACCAGCGGAACAACGGGCTCTGACTCGTTCATCAAGGTCTCGGGCAGTAACGCCTGGGGGCTGGACCAAGTGGAGGCCGGTCGTGGCACCACATCCACCTGGATCAAACCGTCACAGCACAAGGACATTGTGGGCGGCGCCGTGGCCGCCAAGTACATTGACAAAGACGGCAAAGAGACCACCAACGGCGATGGCTTCACCACGCTGCCGGCCTGGTCGCCGATTTTCCTGGACAAAGGCGAGCTGACCTTCAACACGGCCGGTAAGCTGTATTCACCTTTGAAGGGCACACAACTTGAAACCGTCTACCTTGCAGGCGGTAAGGGCGCATTGACCATCAACGTCGACTACGCGGCGTCCACTCAATTCACCTCACCTTTTGCCGTGCTGTCCCAATCGCAGGACGGCGCACCAGAGGGCTCCTTGGTGGGCGTGACCATTGGCAACGACGGACTGGTGAGCGCATCGTTCTCCAACGGTACCCAAAAATCATTGGCCAAGATCTTGCTCACCAACTTCTCCAACCCTGCGGGCTTGCGGCAGATGGGCGATTCCAGCTTCCTGGCCTCGGCCTCATCGGGCAAGCCCATCCTGGGTGCTGCCGGTAGCGCGGGCTTTGGCACATTGCGGGCTGGTGCTACCGAGCGAGCCAACGTGGACTTGACGCAGGAACTGGTTGACCTGATCACCGCGCAACGGAACTTCCAGGCCAACGCCAAGGCCATTGAAACCAGCTCAACAATGACCTCGGCCATCATTAACCTGCGCGCATAAAGTGACCACGTTTTCCTGGCACGTTAGTTGCAGTTGATGAGTTGCCGCCCCGGATGTCCGCTATTTGACACCGGGGCCGCAACTTAACCCAGGGCAACCGGCAAGGAATCAAGCACATGGATCGTTTAGCCTTTAATGCAGTGGCTGCCATCAATGAGCAGCGCGTGGCACGCCAGATGGTGACCAACGAATTGGCGAACGTGTCGACGGTCGGCTTCAAGCGCAGCTTTGAGGCCTCAGTGCGAGCCGTCCAGGTCAATGGGCCTGGATTGTCCACCCGCATGCAACCGCAGTCATTCACCGAAGACTTCATCCAGCTTAGAGCCGGCACCGTCATGGCGACCGGGAACAACCTTGACGTTGCCCTTACCGGCTCTGCCGTGCTGGGTGTCACCTCCGCCGACGGGCAACTGGCGTTTACCCGGCGCGGCGACCTTCGCGTCAACGGCAAGGGCGTGCTGGAGAACGGCAGCGGTTACCTGGTCCGGGGCAAAGACAACTCACCGATCAGTGCCCCTGCTGGCCTGGTGATCACCATCGAATCTGACGGCACAGTCTTCGGCCGGGACCCGGCCCAATCCAATGCAACACCACCGGTGCCGCTGGGCACGCTGCTGATGCGCGACGCCAGCGAAATCAAGCTCCAGCGCCGCCCGGACGGCCTGTTCAGCGTGGTCGGCTTGGAGCAGGGGCAAGACTTTCCGTCTGGCCCCAATCCACCCCGGCTCACCGCAGGCGCCTTGGAAGGCAGCAACGTCAATGCACTAGACACCATGATCAAGCTGCTGGACCAGAGCCGAACCTTTGAGCAGCAGATCAACATGATCAAGGAAGCCAAGTCGAACGACGAGTCAGGCGCGACCATGATGAAGGCGACCTGATCCCGAGCAGATTTTTAAACCGCCGCCCATTTAAACAAACCAAATCACCAAGGAACAGACCATGGACGCATCAATGTGGGTTGCCAAAACGGGCCTCGACGCGCAGCAGACACGCATGAACGTGATCTCGAACAACCTTGCCAACGTCAATACCACCGGCTTCAAGCGCGACCGCGCAGTTTTTGAAGACCTGCTCTACCAAAACGTCCGCCAAGCCGGCGGTCAAACCGGCGCAACCACGCAGGCCCCGACCGGGCTGATGCTGGGCACTGGCGTGCGTGTGGTCGCCACCGAAAAACTGCACGCCCAGGGCAATATGGTGAACAGCCAAAACCCGTTGGACCTGGCCATCTCCGGCGAAGGTCATTTTCAGGTGCTCCAGGCCAACGGCACGACGGCCTACACCCGTGACGGCAACTTCAAGGTGTCTGCAACCGGGCAATTGGTCACGTCCGCAGGCGCGCCGCTGCAGCCGGCCATCACCATACCCGCCAACGCATCCAGCGTCACCTTCGGCCGCGACGGCACCGTCTCCGTGGAACTTGCCGGTGGTGGTCAACAGGTCTTTAACCTCACCATTGCCCGATTCCTCAACCCGTCAGGCTTGCAGTCTCTGGGACAAAACCTGCTGAAAGAAACCCCGGCCAGCGGCACGCCGCAGGTCCTGGCGCCCGGGCTCAACGGGGCCGGGACCATCATGCAAGGCACGCTCGAAGCCTCCAACGTGAATGTCGTGGAAGAAATGGTGAACATGATTGAAACCCAGCGCGCCTACGAGATCAACTCCAAGGCCATCTCTGCGGTGGACGGCATGCTCAAGTACATGAACCAGAACATGTAAGAAAGCGGCACCATGAAGTACCTTGCCCTGCTCCCCTTGGCCGGCGTACTGGCAGCGTGCACCGCATTGCCACCAGAGCCTATCACGCACTCCAAAGAGTTTGTGCCGGTCTACCCTGTCCAGGTGGCGCAACCTGCTGCTGCAACCGGCTCCATTTACAACGGGCGTGTCAACGAAAGCTTTTTTAGTGGCGGTCGCAGTTTTCAAGTGGGTGACTTGATCACGGTCATACTGGCCGAAGAGAGCAAAGCTTCCCGCAATCAAAAAGGCGAGATCAGCAGAACCTCCAGTACCGATATCGTGCCCCCCGGTCTGAAGGGCCTCATGGGTGATATCGGTCTGCCCTCGAGCTCCGGCAAGCTGGGCGCTACCACTTCCGCCAACGGCAACGGCGCCGCCACACAGGAAGGGGCCCTGACGGGTTCCGTGACGGTGGCTGTAGTCGCCATCATGAGCAATGGCAACCTAATTCTTCGCGGCGAAAAGCAATTGGCGCTGACCGAGGGCAGCGAGATCATCCAGGTGGCCGGCGTGATCCGTCCTGACGACATCGCCCCCAACAACACCGTGCTATCCAGGCGACTGGCCAATGCGCAGATCACCTACCGCGGCACCGGCGATATGGCCGCGGCCACCCGCCCGGGCTGGGGAAGCAGCGCACTGCTCAAACTCTGGCCCTTCTAGGCCCAATTGGCGAACACCATGACCCATAAGCTTCGTGCCCTGCCCCTGCTGCTGCTGCTTTGGCTGCTACCCCAGTCCTGGGCCCATGCGGACCGCATCAAGGACATGACGACCATTGCTGCCATGCGGGGCAACCAACTCATCGGCTTCGGGCTGGTGGTCGGTCTGGCCGGCACCGGCGATGGCGACCTGTCCTACACCAACCAGAGCATGAAGACCCTGCTCAATCGATTGGGCGTCAATCAGGAAAATCAGTTGAAAGACTTTGAGACCGCCACGGCAACCGCCAAGGCCGACCTCAAGAACGTCGCGGCCGTGATGATCACCGCTGACCTGCCAGGCATGTCCAAGCCAGGCCAGCGCATCGACATCAATGTGTCGGCCATCGGCAAAACCACCAGCCTTCGCGGGGGCAACCTGCTGTTGACCAGCCTGCGAGGTGTTGACGGCGAGATCTACGCCTTGGCCCAAGGTTCCCTCACTGACACGTCGACCAGTGCCAGCGCGGCCGGCTCCAGCGTCACCATAGGGGTGGGCACTTCGGGGCGCATACCAGGCGGCGCCACGGTGGAAAAAACCGTCAGCAACCCATTCGCCAAGTCTGACAATGTCGTGATCAATCTTCGCGAGAGCGATTTCACAACCGCCTCCAGCGTCGTCCAGGCTATTAACACCAAATTTGGTGAAGGCGTTGCGACCGCGCTTGACGGCGTCTCGATCGCCATCCGCGCGCCAATGGACATCAGCCAGCGTGTGGCCTTTATCAGCATGGTGGAAAACTTAGACGTGCAACCTGGCGAGCCACCGGCCAGGGTTGTCATCAACGCCCGCACCGGCACAGTCGTCATCAGCCGCAACGTCAGGGTTACGGCGGCCGCAGTTAGCCACGGGACCATCTCCGTATCCGTAGCGGCTACCAACGATGTGGTCCAGCCCGTGGCCCAACCCGTGATCGGCAACGCTGCACCGGCGGTGGCTGTGACCAACGCTGAGATCTCGATCAAAGAGCCCGCTAAGCCCATGTTTTTGTTCCAACCAGGGGTTGACCTGCGCCAAATTGTGGATGCCGTCAACCAGGTTGGCGCCACCACCTCGGCCCTGATCGCCATTCTGGAGGCGCTCAAGAGTTCGGGTAGCCTGCGCGCCGAACTGCTGGTCATCTGATCCATCACAGGACCACGCCATGGACCCCCTCAGCAACGCCCTGCCCCCGGCCGCCGGACCAGCCAGTCTCTCAGGCTCGTACCATGACTTCAATGGCCTGGGCAAGCTCAAGGGGCAGGCACGTACTGACGCCAAATCGGCCATGCGCGAAACGGCCCAGCAGTTTGAGGCCATGTTTCTTCAGCAAATGATGAAGTCCATGCGCGATGCCAGTTTCAAAAGCGATCTGGTCGAGTCC
Organism: Betaproteobacteria bacterium; assembly: GCA_009922295.1. Taxonomy (GTDB): domain Bacteria; phylum Pseudomonadota; class Gammaproteobacteria; order Burkholderiales; family Burkholderiaceae_C; genus Rhodoferax. The sequence continues at coordinate 6,533 of RFWA01000050.1, read as the reverse complement.
AGCGGCAAAGAGACCTTCGAGGCCATGTTTGACAAAGAGGTGTCCATGGGCATGGCCCGTCGCAATAGCATCGGCCTGGCGGACCTGCTGGTCAAGCACATGCCTGACCAAGCGGCCCAAGCCAGTACTGCGGAACTGTTGAAAACACGCGGTACCCATGGCATGTCGCTGCACCCTGCCCCTGACAAGGCCATGTCGCTGCAGCCGAACCCGGCGCAAATGCTTCCCATCCTACGCCCTGGCGGCCCCATGTCATTGAAGGGACATCGTTATGAGTGACATGGCGGGCATTGCCGGCAACGCGGTGTCGGTTTACCAGCAGGCCCTGACAACGGTCAGCAATAACATTGCCAACGTCGCCACCGATGGCTACTCCAGGCAGGACGTCAAGCTCAGCGCATTGCCTGTCACCCAGACGGGCGGCGTCTTTTTAGGCTCGGGCGTGATGGTCGATCGCGTCCAACGCCAGTACAACGAGTTCGTCGAGCGCAACCTGCGCAATACTGTGAGTGACCTGGCCAGCCAAGAGCCCATGGTCAGCTACGCCAACCGGGTGGTTGACATCATGGGCGGTCAAAGCATGGGCCTGAGCTCGGCCTTGGACCGGTTTTTTGAGGCGGCCCGATCACTCTCGAGCGACGCCTCGTCCGCGGTCATGCGTGGCAGCTTCCTGCGTGAGGCGGACGGCGTCGCTGCTCGCTTCGGCCAGCTCTCGAGCCAGCTCGACCTGGTGGACCTGGAAACCCGGCAATCCATGGACAGCTCTGTGACCCAGATCAACGAGCTCGCAGCCAACCTGGCACTGGTGAACAAGCAGCTCACCAAACAAAAGTCCCAGGATGCGCAGCCGCCGGATCTGATGGACCAACGCGACCTGCTGCTCAAGAAGCTGTCCAGCTTTGCCCATGTCAACACAGCTTTCTCGCCCAATGGCACGGTGACGGTCAGCCTGGGTGCGACCGTTAACGAGGATGTGCTGGTCCAGGGCAACACCGCGATGATGGTTAAGGCCAACTACGACCCCAAGGCGCCCGACAAAGCCGTTTTGGTGCTGGATCCCTATGGCCAGCCGCGATCGCTGTCGGGCATCACCAGCGGCAGCCTGGCCGGGCTGATGTCGTTTCGCGAGCAGGTGCTGGGCAGCACCCGCAATGCCCTCGATGGTCTGGCCCAAACCTTTGTCAGGGAAACCAACACCGTCCACCAGCAGGGCATCGACGGCTACGGCAACCCCGGGCAGGCACTCTTCAAAATAGATCCCAAGGCCACCAACGCGGCAGCCGGAATCCAGGTTAACTTTACCGACTCGATGCGAATCGCATCGGCCGCCCAGTTCCGGGTGGTGAAAGGCGCCACCAATCCCAGTGACAGCAGTGCCACCGTCAGCTACCTTGACACCACCCTCGCGCCCAAGCGCGGCCCGGCCGACATCACCACCACCCTGGTCAACGGCGCGTACACCAGCGCCGTCAAAAACATCAACGTCTCCCTGAGTGTCCCCGTCGCTGGCGTAGCAACCGTGGCCAATGGCATGACCGACCTGAGCGTCTACCTCAACGCCCCGCAGGCCGGGCAACAGCTGGCCGTGATGACGCGTGACGGCCGGCAATTGATTGGCAAGTCGATGACCGGCAACGCCGCGCTGCTGGGCCAGCTGATGACCACCGACAACGGCTTTGCGGCTGGCGCAGGCTACAGCGACGCCTACCTCAACGGCGTCAGTGGCTCCAGCACGTCCTACAAGGGCATGAGCGTTTTTTACGGTGCGCAGGCCACCGTCCAAATGCAGCCTATCTACGACGCCAAAGAACAGATTTCTGGCTACAAGTCCTACCCCGCGCTGCTCCAAGGCGACCGCATCCAAGCCAGTACCGGCGGCGTAGCCGCCAACACCCTGGTGCTCAATGGGGTCGCGCTGGACGCGCTGGCAGCGCCCACCACCGGCACCCTGCAGCCCGCATCGGTGGCCGCTTGGCTGAACGGCCAAACCGCCAAAACCGGGGTCACGGCCACCGTCAGCAACGAGATTCGCCTTGACCCTGGCCAGATCAAGTACGGCCTGCCGCTTTACATCAACAATATCCAGGTGGACGCCTCCCAGACGACCACCCTGGCGGGCATGGTCGCTGCCATCAACGGGGCCACGGGCTCGGAGGTCACGGCCAGAGTCGCCGCAGACGGGCAACTGCTGATCACCGGCACGCCCGGCCACGAGGCCGACGACATCATCGTCAGCAGCGCCATGGGCACCACCCCTCGCAAAATGCACTGAGCATTGCGGCGGGCACCTACCGGGGCCAGGTCAGCCTGACGCGCGCTACAGCAGACCTGGTCACCATCGCCCCGGCCAAGCTTGATTTCACCAAGTCCTTGTTCATCAACGGCAAGAGCATCACCACGGCGGCCAGCGCAGCCACCGGCATCAACTACCCGGCTGACAACACGGGCGTCCCACTTAAAACCACCGGGACAACGACGATTCTTGCGCTGGCCAATGCCATCAATGCCACGCCGGGGGTGAACATCACCGCCAGGGTGTCGGCCAGCGGACAGCTGGTGCTGAGCAACCTGGCCGGTCAGGAAGACGCCAGCATCACTATTTCAGCCTCACCAGACCCGAGCTCAGCAGCCGTCAATGCCCTGGGCACGCTCGGCCCCCAGGACGCTCAGACGCTCAAAATTGGCCCCATCACCGCGGCCAAAAATCAGGTTCCCAACAACAGCCCCATACAACTCGGCTTCGGCAGCAACGGCACGCCGGCGGACCTGGCCAAGCTGGGCTTCAGGACCGGGGTCTTTGTGGCAGGCCAAGCCAAAGAAGACCTGCTGGTTTTTGTGACGGGCGCGGGAAACACGAGCGTATCGGCCAGCTACGGCGGCAAGCCCGTTGACGCCAAACAAAATTTACGGGCCCAGAGCCTGCAGGTGAAGTTCAGCAGCGAGACAGACCCCACAGACCCGAACAAAACGCTGGCCTACACCATCACCAGCACAGACCCGGCAACAGCCGCCACAACGGTTGTTGCCAAGCGCTACTTTGACAGCCTGAAGCTCAACCCCGGCGTTGAGTTTCAGGGCTTGCAGCTGGCTTTCAGTGCGGTACCCAGCGCGGGGGATGAGTTCGTGCTGGACGGCAACCGCGACGGTATCGGCAACAACGACAACATGCTGCAACTGGCGGCCCTGGAAAAAAAGGCGGTGGTCGGCAACAAGACACTGGCCAACGCCTACATCGACCACATCAACGAGATGGGCAACATCGCCACAGCCGCGAGCATTGCCCAAACGGCCCTGACCGTGGTGCACGACCAGGCCGTGGGCGCAAGGGATGATTTGGCCGGCGTGAGCCTGGACAAAGAGGCCACTGATTTGATCCGCTACCAGCAGGCCTACCAGGCCGCTGCCAAATCGCTCCAAATTGCCAGTCAGCTTTTTGACAGTGTCTTGCAAATAAGATAACTCTAGGATCGAGACATGAAGGTTTCCACCAGCGTCCAGTTTGACCGTGCCAGCACCAGCATGAGTAACCTGCAAAACGAACTGGCCACCAGCCAGGCCAAGATTTCAAGCCAAAAGCAGGTCCTCAACCCCAGCGATGCGCCGGGACAAGCCGCGAACATTTTGCGGCTCCACTCCATCATTGACCGCCAGACCACCTTTGGCAGAACCATAGAATCAGCGCAGACCAGACTCAACAACGAAGACTCGGCACTCAGCAGCGCCAACGATGCCGTGATCCGGATCAAGGAGCTGACCATTCAGGCCAGCAACGGCACCCAAGACGCCAACAGCCGCCAGGTTATTGCTACCGAAATGGCGGGCCTGCGTGACCATTTACTGAGCCTGGCCAACACCACCGACACCACGGGGAACTACATCTTCTCGGGCAGCAAGGTGCGCACACCCCCCTTTTCGGCCGACGCAGCTGGCGCCGTGGCGTACAGGGGCGATCAAACCCGCATGAGGGTAGAGATCGGCGAGCAGCGCACGGTCACGATCAACCGGCCCGGCACCAGCGCTTTTGTGCGCGTGGTGCGCAAAGAGGCCGACGGAAGCGAAACAGGCCGAGGCTTTTTTCAGGCGGTGGACGACCTCATCGCCGCGGTCAAGTCGTCCGGCACCACCGGCGCCAGCGGCATGCAACGCGGCCTGGGCGAAATGGATGCCCTGCAGACCGGTCTGAACCTGGCCCAGGCCGACGCCGGGACCGACCTGAATATCCTGGACCTGCAGAACAACGTGCTTGAGGACACCAAACTCAACCTGAAAACGGTGCTGTCCAAGTCCGAAGACCTGGACATCACCGCCGCCATCACCCAAATGCAAAAGCAACTGATGTCACTGGAGGCCGCGCAAAGCAGTTTTGCCAAGATTTCGCAACTGACCCTGTTCAGCTACCTCCGCTGAGCCGGTTGGCTGCACGCTCAAGGTTTGGCTGCTCGTGCCGATTAAGTAACCGATGAATCTAACGGCAACGACCACCCCAAAACCTTATGGCTACTGACACCATCACCGCCCTGGGCGCCGGCTCCGGCATTGATATCAAGGCGCTGGCCAAAAGTCTGACCGACGCCGTGGGCACGCCGGCCAAGGACATCATCAACAAGAGAATCACCAAGTCCACGTCAAATATCTCGGGCTACTCCGCCCTGAAGTTTGTGGTGGGCAACCTCAAAACCGCCTTTGCCGACCTTAAAAATCAAAGCAGCTTCAACAGCATCACCACCAGCAACAGCCAGCCCAGCACGCTATCGGTGGTGACCAGCGCCACAGCCGCCACTGGTAACCACTCGGTGTCTGTCACGGCGCTGGCCACCCCCCAGCGCAACATCAGCGCCGGCTTTGCCACGGCAGCCACGCCCCTCAATGGCGGCGCCGCCTTCGCATTGTCATTGTCTGTGCACGGCGCCCCGGCCAAATCCATCGCTGTGTCGGTAGCAACCCCCGCAGGCGTGGTGGCAGCCATCAATACAGCCGCCCTGGGCGTGACCGCCCAATTGGTCAACACGGGCGACGCCGCCGCCCCCTTCAAAATCTTGGTCAAGGGCAACACGGGCGTTGCCAATGACTTCAGCTTGAGGACCGACAACGGCACCTCAGGCATTACCGCCACCACCACCCAGGGGACGACAGGCACCACTGAGAGTTCGTCGCTGGCCTTTGGCAGGGCTTTGACCGCTGGCGAGACCATCACGGTCGGGGGTTTGACCTACACCTCAACCGGCAGCACCAGCACTGACCAACTGGCGGCGGCCTTCGCCGGGCTGGCCAACGGCGCCACCACCGGCCCGGGCACGGGCCTGGGCACCTACAGCGGCGCATTGTCTGGATTTTCAACGGGCGCGGCGACCGGCTCCACCGTTGTGGCGACCAGCGTCACCACGGGCAATGTGACCGACATCCAGACACTGGGCGCTGGCGTGACGGGCCTTGACTTTGGCACCCAATTGCAAGCGGCCGCCAACGCCAGCCTCACGGTCAACGGCGTGGCCATCAGCAACAGCAGCAACAGCATCGAAGGCGCGATCACCGGCGTGACCCTGAACCTGAACACCGTGACCGCCAACCCCGTGGTGCTGAATTTTTCTAGAGATAACAGCAGCGTCAAGACCAAGCTGCAGGCGGTGGTGACCAGCTACAACGAGGCCATCACCATGACCAACGTGGTGTCTGACCCCAAATCCACGGTTGACAATTACGGCGCCACCCTGGTGGGCAACGCCACCGTGACGCAGATACGCAACCAGATGCGCGACATGATCCTGGGCGACTCATCGTCCCCGGCTGGCGGCCTGAGCGCCATGCGAGACCTGGGCATGTCTGTTGACCGCAACGGCGTGCTGCAACTTGACGCGGTCAAGCTTGACGGCGTCCTTAGCACCAAGTTTGACAGCGTGGTTACCCTGCTCTCTGCCAACCGCGAAAACCAGAGCACCTTCAGCACGCTCTCGGCGGGCGTGGCCGGTGATGCGGTGAAAAAACTTACCGCCCTGCTGGACACCACGGGCACCATCAGCACCCAAAGCAGCAACGCCACCGCCAAGATAGCCTCCGCCAAAAAAGATCTGGCAAAGCTAGAAACCCGGCTGACCACCATTTTGGCCGGGTACACCAAACAGCTCAGCACGATGGACAACATCGTGGGTCAGAGCAAGAGCATGCGAACGGGTCTGACCGCCACCTTTGACGGCATGATGGCGACTTACACGAAAAATTAAGTTCTGTGGCTCAAGTTTTTACTTCTGGTGCCGATTCCTAAATTGTTGAGTTGCATTTTGCAACACCCCAGTTGCACAAAACCCCGACCCCAGCAGTGGGCTCAGCAGTTTTACAAAAGGACGAAGGACCATGGCATCCGAATTACAAAGCATCAGCAGCGGTGACCGCGGCATCCCGGCTGCAGCTTCTAACAAGGCTGCAGCTCCCCCACCCTCTGCCGCGCCCGTTCCGGCGGCGCCCAAAATAGCGGCCCCCAAGCCGGTAGACATCCAGTTTGACGAGGCCAAGGCACGTAAAAACGTGCAAGAGGCGGT
>RFWA01000490.1 GCA_009922295.1 Betaproteobacteria bacterium | reverse complement strand
AGCCAGTATGGCCTCGCAATCGATCATCCAACAAATCCGCCCCGCTGCGCTCAAAAATGGGCAGGACTTTCAGGCCGCTGAATGCTTTCACGATATGCCTTACCGGGTGGAGCACCGTGACATTCGCCACGCGATCTGCCAGATCAATGTTCCTGTGGGCTTTTGGCGTTCGGTGTACCACTCGCAAAATCCCTTCGCGCGTGAGTGCTTTCTCGATGAAATACTGCTTGCCGCCGGAAAAGATGCCCTGGGCGGCCGCTTAGAGTTGCTGCCCGCAGGCGGGCGCGATCACAAAGTGCTGCAAGCAGCGGCCAAAGAAGCAGGCTGGGGCGCCAAGCTGGCGCCGGGCCGCTTTCAAGGGCTGGCGGTCCAAGACGCCTACGGCAGCTTTGCCGCCTGCGTGGTCGAGCTATCGGTCAGCGCGCAAAAAGTGGTCAAGCTGCACCAGATCACCATCGCGGTCGATCCTGGCCACGTGGCCAATATCGACTCAGCGCGCGCCCAAATCGAGGGAAATGTCGTTTACGCGCTGTCCAGTGTTTTCTTTAACGAGATCAATATTCAGGACGGGCGCGTCACCCAAAGCAATTTGCAGGACTACCCGCTAGCGCAATTGCGCCAGGTTCCGCCCATCAAGTCTGTGCTCGTGCCCACCGGTGGCGAGGTCTGGGGCGGTTTGGGCGAACCGCCTTATGCACCCATTACACCGGCCATTGCCAACGCCATCGCAGCGGCTACCGGGGTGCGCCTGCGCCGCACGCCCTTTAGCCACGACGGCTTTTCGCTCGCCTAAACCGGCCGGCGTCGTGGCTCCAAAGTACGGGCGCTTGCCCGCTAAGATGCCTTCATTCACGAGGAGAACAGCATGGGAACCATCATCAATTTTCAGCGCCCTGACGGCGCCACCCTGCAGGGCTACCTGGCCGAACCGGCCCTTGCAGCCAACGCGCCGGCCATCGTCGTCATCCAGGAATGGTGGGGGCTGAACGCGCAAATCCGTGGTGTGGCCGATCGCTTGGCTAGCGCTGGTTTTCAGGCGCTGGTACCCGACTTGTACCGGGGCAAATCAACCGTGGAGGCCGAAGAAGCGCACCACCTGATGGACGGCCTCAACTTTGGCGACGCAGCCAGCCAGGATATCCGCGGCGCCGTGCAGTTCCTCAAAGGTCGGGCCAGCAAAGTAGGCGTAACCGGGTTTTGCATGGGCGGGGCCTTGACGCTGTTGTCGCTGGCGCAATCGCCCGAGATTGACGCCGGTGTGGTCTGGTACGGCTGCCCGCCGCTCAACTACCTGGACGCCAGCAAAATCAAGGTGCCGGTCATGGGCCATTGGGCTTTGCAAGACGTGGGGCCCGGGCGCATCGGCAGCACCCAGTACGACCCGGTATGGGCCCAACAGGCCTGGGATCGCACACTGCATTTCTTTGGGCGCACGCTGGGCTAGGCCAGCCAATTCATCAAGGCAGGCAATCCATGGCTAATTTCGTCCTCGTGCATGGCGCCTGGCACGGCGCTTGGTGTTGGCGCCGGGTGGTGGACTTGCTGCAGGCCCAAGGCCATCGGGTGCATGCGGTCACGCTCACTGGCGTGGGCGAGCGCGCGCATTTACTCTCGCCAGACATCCATCTGGACACCCATATCCAGGACGTGGTAGCGACCATCGAAAACGAAGACCTCAGCGATGTGGTCTTAGCTGTGCACTCCTACGCCGGCATGGTGGGCACCGGCGTAGCCGACCGGATCGGGCAGCGCCTGCATCACCTGGTCTATGTGGACGCGGTGGTACCCAAGCCGGGCGAGGCCTGGAGCGCCACCCACACCAGCGCCACCCGCCAAGCGCGCCTGGACGCGGCGAGCGCCAACCCGTTGCATAGCTTCCCGCCGCCCGGCCCCGAGGTGTTTGGCCTGGAAGGCGAAGACGCCGCCTGGGTAGCCCGCCGCCAGACACCGCACCCCGGCCACCCCTACACCGACGTATTGGACTTTGACCCAGCCCGGGTGGCCAGCGTAGCGCGCACCTTCATCCACTGCACGCGTCCGACGCTGGCCACCATTGATGCCATTTGGCCGCGCGTCAACGATCCTGCCTTTTGGGGTGGACTGTGGTTGCCCGGCGCCCGTACGCTGGAGCTGGCCACTGGCCATGACCCCATGATCAGTGCGCCGAATGCACTGACGCAGGTTTTACTGGAATCTGCGGTCTGAACCACACGTCGCCTTGCTTGGCACAGCAGTTGCTTAAAGGTATGCATACCTTGTTTCAATTGCGAATTTTTGTCT
>RFWA01000489.1 GCA_009922295.1 Betaproteobacteria bacterium | reverse complement strand
AAGAAGACGGCCTGCTGGACAACGCCGCCCGCGTTGGTGCCCACCTGGCTGCCGCCCTGCGCCATGCGCTGGCGGCCGAGCTGGCCGATGGTTCAGTGCGTGAGATTCGTGGCATGGGCCTGATGCTGGGCGTGGAACTGGCCAAACCCTGCAGCGCGCTGACGCAACAGTGTGTTGACCAGGGCCTGCTGATCAGCGTAACGGCAGACAACGTGATCCGTCTGGTGCCGCCGCTGATCATGACCACCGCCGAAGCCGACGAGTTGGTGGCGATCCTGTGCCCCCTGGTGAAAAAGATGGTGGCGGCCTGAGCCATGAAGCATTACCTGCAATTCAGCGACCTCAATGCCGAGGACTATGCCTACCTGTTTGAGCGGGCGGCGCTGATCAAGAAAAAGTTCAAGGCCTATGAGCGGCACCAGCCACTGGCCGACCGCACGATGGCCATGATCTTCGAGAAGGCCTCCACCCGAACTCGCGTCAGCTTTGAGGCCGGCATGTACCAGTTGGGCGGCAGCGTGGTGCACCTGACCACGGGCGACAGCCAGCTGGGCCGGGCTGAGCCGATCGAGGACAGCGCCCGCGTCATCAGCCGCATGGTGGACCTGGTGATGATCCGTACCTACGAACACACCAAAATTGAGCGCTTTGCAAGTCACTCGCGGGTGCCCGTGATCAACGGACTGACCAACGAGTTTCACCCCTGCCAGATCCTGGCCGATATCTTCACATTCATTGAGCACCGAGGATCTATCCAGGGCAAGACCGTGGCCTGGGTCGGTGACGGCAACAACATGGCCAACACCTGGCTGCAGGCCAGCGAGGTTCTGGGCTTCAAGGTGCACGTCAGCACGCCAGGCGGCTACGAGGTAGACCAGTCGGTGGCGGGCCTGCGCTCGGCTGAGAGCTACCAGGTCTTCAGCGACCCGCTGCAAGCATGCGCCGGCGCTGACTTGGTCACCACCGATGTCTGGACCAGCATGGGTTACGAGGCCGAGAACGAGGCCCGCAAACTGGCCTTTACGCGCTGGTGCGTGGACGACGAGATGATGCGTGCTGCCCGGCCTGAGGCCCTGTTCATGCACTGCCTGCCGGCGCACCGCGGTGAGGAGGTGCAAGCCGAGGTGATCGACGGGCCGCAGAGCGTGGTGTGGGACGAAGCGGAGAACCGCTTACATGTGCAAAAAGCCTTGATGGAGTTTTTGCTCTTGGGCCGTTTGTAAGGCGCTGCGGTACAGAATCCGGCGAACCATGCCCCGCATCTACGACATTTCGCCACCGGTGGGCCCGGCCAGCCCGGTGTTTCCGGGCGACACCGCCTACCAGCAACTCTGGACTGCCACCTTGGCGCCGGGTTGCCCGGTCAACGTCAGCGCCCTGACCCTGTCACCCCACATCGGTGCCCATGCTGATGCGCCCCTCCACTATGACCCGGCAGGTGCGGCGGTGGGCGCGCTCGATCTACTGCCTTACCTGGGGCGCTGCCGCGTCATCCATGCCATCGCACCCGGCCCACTGATCGAGTGGCACCATCTGAACCACGCACTGAACGATCTGCCGCCACGGTTGCTGGTGCGCACCTATGAGCGCATGCCCGTCGACCGATGGGATCCCAAACTGAGTGCCTTTGCCCCCGAGACGCTGGAACGACTGGCCGACCTGGGTGTGCTGCTGGTGGGCATTGACAGTGCCAGCATCGACCCGGCCGACAGCAAGACCCTGCCCAGCCACCAGGTGATCCGCCAGCGCGGCCTGCGTGTGCTGGAAAACCTGGTGCTTGATGACATCCCCGAGGGCGATTACGAGCTGATCGCCCTGCCCCTCAAACTCATGCTCGCCGACGCGTCGCCGGTACGGGCCATTTTGCGAGACCTTCCATGACCACGCTTGAACACTGCCAACAACTCGACCAACAAGACCCGCTGCGCAGCCTGCGCGAGCAGTTTGAGCTGCCGCCTGAGCTGATTTACCTGGACGGCAACTCGCTCGGTGTGCTGCCCCGCGCCACCGCAGCGCGCGTGGCACAAGTCGTGACCGAAGAATGGGGCCAGGGCCTGATCCGATCCTGGAATAAAGCCGGCTGGTTCGATATGCCGCAGCGCCTGGGCGACCGCATCGCCGGCCTGATCGGCGCAGGTCCGGCCGAGGTGGTGGCCACTGACAGCACCTCCATCAACCTGTACAAGGTGCTGAGCGCTGCACTTTTGATGGCTAGAAATGACCACCCGACAAGGCTTAGGGTCATATCTGAGCGAAATAATTTCCCGACCGACCTGTACA
>RFWA01000488.1 GCA_009922295.1 Betaproteobacteria bacterium | reverse complement strand
GATAGATGCCACCCGCGCAGCAGTCTGCTGAACCAGCGCTCTGCTAGTTCGGGCCATACCCGCTGTCAGGTATGTTGTCGTAGCCGATCAGCACAGTGCCTGGCCGCGGCGCAAAGCTTAGGTTGGCAGATGACATGTCTAGCGCCATCGCCGCTTCCAGCTCATATAAATAGTTTCGATACATGGCCGTGGTGTCAAAGCCTTTAGCCTCAAAATACTTGAGCTTGGTCGACAGCACTATCAGCCGGTCAGGATAAATTGTCGTGTCGGTGTCGACCGTGAAGCTGGTTTTTACAGCCCCAGCAGCAGAATTAGCCCAGCCGTTTGAGCGATACTCAAACCCTAAATACTCGGCCGCAGACGTGCCAGGCCAGATTTGGAAGTAAGAACCCAGCAGGCGCCAGCGGATCCGCGGGCCGGTCGATATGTAACCCGACAACAGCCATTCCCATTGCTGCGCATCCTCCGGTCCCAACATTTCCCAATGCTTTGACCGGTCCCACATAGTGCGCGGCACTAACGCCTCGTAATCGCTTGGCAAGTCATATTTCATTTTCTGGAAGTAGGCTGCTGCTGACGTGCCGCCAGCGGCCGCAAAGTCCTGGTCAAGCGTAACCTGCGTCGCAGAGTCTACAGACGCTATAAACGTGTTCTGGTTGATTCCAGACCCCTGCACCTGATATGTCGTGTCTAGCCCCGCAGTCGACGGAATGCCGGTAATCGTCCTGGCTGCCGTAGTCCAGTTTCCGGTGGTGGTCAGATACTCGGTATAGAAAGCCTTCTGCTTCGTCATTGCGCGCCAGTTGTGCCGGCGCAGCAGCTCGTATCCCGTTGCGTTCATTAGCGCGAGGATCTGGATTACGTCCTGATTCGTATTGCCAGCAACCGAAACGGGCGTAGACACGCCTAATTCGTTCGTGACTTGCTGCACCAACTGGAGCATCGTGCTCGACATATTTACGCCTCTTTACGCGGCCTTCCGGGCTTTCTGGTTTCCATTAGCATTGCCATCTGCTCTTTAAGTTCATTCAACTCGCGGCGCGTGGTTTCCAGCTCGGTGGTATTTGCGGATTGGTTTTTTCTCGTTAGATAAGCGCGTGCTCTGTCTCTCAATCCAGCCCCGCCCATGCCAATCCGTTGCAGCTGGCTGTCAGACGCCGTTGCTACCTGCTCAACGGTTTGGAATTTAAGGATCTGGAGTTCGGCCATCTGGTGCTGGTTAAAGCTCTCGTCATCGTCCGTGTTCCATTGTTCTAGCAGTGTGCCAATCACCGGACCATCGCCGCTTTGCATCTGGAAATACAGCCACTGGCGCGGGAATCGCTCTTTGTGATCTTCCCTAACCGGCTGGTCGACAATGTTGGTCTTGTCACCCGGCACAACAATACGCACGAACGGCGTCGGCCGATCTTTGTACGGTTTCTGATCGTTGACGTAAAACTCAACATGCAGATGCGAATCAGCGTTGTGAACATCACTGTCTAAAGCCATTTTCTTCTCCTGTGGGGATTAAGTTCTTGCGCCTGTCAGGCTGTACCACTTCGTTGCAGATACTGCAAAAAATACACTGCTGAAATTGCTAACAATCGAAGCCGACGTCGTTTGATTGATCGTCGATCCTGTGTCATACGGATAAACCTTGATCGTGTTGGCGCCGGAATTGGCAATAAATATTGTCGCCCCCATTTGTGTAGGAGGTAGCAATACGCCAGTCCCGGAAGCCGCGGTATCGACCGAGTTGTAAACACGCGTAAGTTGCAGCGCGTCAGCCCTCGTCGACCCTACCGCGGTCAACCCATCAACACCATCACCGCAGACGGCAACGGTCATCAGGGACGTAGCCCCGGCGCCCATTACCCTCGATGGAATGGTCATTACGCGGTCGTAACCGATGCCCAGGTCGTCGCGCTGGTCGCAAACAGGATAACGGTTTTCGCCGTTGCAACAGACAAATTAGACGCAGCCGCATTGATCGTTGACCCTGATTTTGGATAAACGGTAACCGTCTGACCGGAATCGTTGCGGATGCCAATCATGGCGCCTACTTCGGTCGGCGGCAGGATAACGCCGGTCGACGCCGAGCTGGTGGTGATCGTGTTCCACACCGCAGACAGTTGCAGCGCGTCCGCAATGGTGCTGCCAAGTGCCACCAAGCCGGTCGCGCCATCGCCGCAGATGCTGGTAGTCGCAAGGCCGGAATTGCCGGATGCCTGAACGCGTGAAGGAATAGCCATTTTAAATCCTTTGAGTTAGTGGATAAGACATGGCTTTCGCCATTGC
>RFWA01000487.1 GCA_009922295.1 Betaproteobacteria bacterium | reverse complement strand
TACCCTAAGATTGACGAACCAGTCGTCTCCGTGACCACAGTGTTTACCGGTGCATCGAGTGAGGTCATGGAGAGTCAGGTGACCAAGGTGCTGGAGGATTCCTTGGCCGGCATTGAAGGGGTCGATGTCATCACCTCGACCAGCCGACAGGAGCGCAGCCAGATTTCCGTTCGATTTGCCCTCACACGAGACGCCGATTCGGCAGCGGCAGATGTACGCGACAAGGTCACACGCGTGCGTCAGCGCTTGCCACAGGGTATCGATGAGCCTGTGATCGCCAAGGTTGAGGCAGATGCTTTTCCGGTGATTTTTTTGGCAATGAGCTCGGACACGCACACTGCGCTGCAGTTGTCCGAGATGGCGAACACACTGGTCAAACCAGTGCTGCAAACGGCCAAGGGTGCAGCCGATGTGATTGTGCAAGGCGAGCGCAAGTTTTCGATGCGCATCTGGGTAGATCCAGACAAACTAGCCGCTTACCGCCTGACCATTCAGGACTTGGAAGACGCGGTGCGCCGGTCGAATCTGGAGGTGCCTGCCGGACGTATCGAGAGCAGGCAGCGTGAGTTCAATGTGACCGCTGCAACCGATTTGCAGCGACCGCAAGACTTTGCCCAGGTTGTCATTCGTACAGTAAACGGGCAGCCGATACGGATCGCCGATGTGGCCCGCGTCCAGCAAGCGCCGGTGGATGAGCGTTCCAGCGTGCGATTGAATGGTCGAGATGCCATCGGGGTTGGGGTGATTCGCCAAGCGACCGCGAACCCGCTTGAGTTGTCTGAAGGCGTGCGGCAACTCATGGTCAAAGTACAGCGCGACCTGCCGCCGGGCGTGCTGGTCGAGGTGGCTAACGACAACTCCGTCTTTATCGACCGCTCGATCAAGGGCGTGTTTGTTACCATCATAGAAGCGTCGGTGTTGGTGGCGCTGGTGATTTTTGTGTTTTTGCGGACCTTGCGGGCGTCCATCATCCCCTTACTGACGATCCCAGTAGCGCTTATCGGTACTTTTGCTTTGATGGCACTGGCTGGCTTCAGCATCAATACCTTGACGCTGCTGGCGCTGGTTTTGGCAATCGGATTGGTGGTGGACGACGCCATCGTCATGCTGGAGAACATTTACCGCCATATCGAGGAAGGTATGGCGCCGTTTCAGGCCGCCATTCGTGGTGCACGTGAGGTCGGCTTTGCCATTGTGGCCATGACCATGACGCTGGTGGCGGTGTATGCCCCGCTGGCCTTTGCACCAGGCCGTACGGGTCGACTCTTCACCGAGTTTGCGCTGGCCTTGGCTGGCGCTGTTGTGGTGTCCGGCATTGTGGCGCTCACCCTGTCACCGATGTTGTCGTCGGTGCTGCTGCGCCACAACCCTAAACCGTCATGGTTCGACCGGGGTATGGAGACTGTTCTCCAAGCCATCACCCGTGGCTACGGCCACACGTTGAACTGGACACTGCGTCACCGCTGGGTTGTGCTGTTGGTGATGGTGGCTAGCGGCTATGTTTCTTGGCTGGTTCTGGGTGACCTCAAGCGTGAACTGTCGCCCGTAGAAGACCGCGGTGTGGTCGTTGCCCAGATCAACGGACCGGATGGTGCTACCTTGGATTACACCAACCGGTATGCGAAGGTCATTGAGCGCATCGGCGAGGGCTACCCTGAATTTGACCGGGTGTTCTCCACCGTGGGAAACCCAACTGTGGCACAGGGAAATATCTTTTTCCGTGCCGTTCCATGGGAAGACCGTAAGCGGACTACGCTAGACATGGCGCGTGAAATGACGCCCCGGGTGTCCAGTCTTTCTGGTGTGACGGCGTTCCCCATCACATCATCACGTCAGACAGTTACCAAAATCTGGCGCAGACCGTGCGCGCGTTTCAGGATGAACTGGCCAAAAACCCGGGTTTTGTTCAGGTCGACACCGATTTGCGACTGAATAAACCTGAAATCAAACTGGAGGTCGATCGGGAGCGCGCGGCGGACATGGGTGTCGGTGTGGATTTGATTGCGCGCGCCGTCGAGACGATGCTCGGTGGACGCAAGGTGACACGCTACAAACGTGAAGGCGAGCAGTACGATGTGATCGTACAAACCAACCCGAGCGGTCGAGCCACGCCTGACGATATTGAGAAGATCTTTGTGCGTGGTCGAAACGAAACCATGATTCCTCTGTCGGCGCTGGTCAAGATCCGTGAGGTGGTGGTACCGCGCGAGTTGAACCACTTTGGCCAACGTCGTTCTGCCTCGATCACTTCCAACCTGTCAGCAGACTACTCGGTCGGCG
>RFWA01000486.1 GCA_009922295.1 Betaproteobacteria bacterium | reverse complement strand
GCTGCTGGGCTGGAAAGAGTACGAGATGGAGGTTGTGCGCGACAAGGCGGACAACTGCATCATCGTCTGCTCGATTGAAAACCTGGACCCCATGGGGGTGCACACCGGCGACTCCATCACGGTGGCGCCGGCGCAAACCCTCAGTGACAAGGAGTATCAGATTCTCCGCAACGCCTCTTTGGCGGTGCTGCGCGAGATTGGTGTAGACACCGGCGGCAGCAATGTGCAGTTTGCCATCAACCCGCAAGACGGGCGCATGGTGGTGATCGAGATGAACCCGCGGGTGTCACGCTCCTCGGCGCTCGCCTCCAAGGCCACGGGCTTCCCGATTGCCAAGGTGGCCGCCAAGTTGGCGGTCGGCTACACGCTGGATGAACTCCGCAACGAGATCACTGGTGGTGCCACCCCGGCCAGCTTTGAGCCCAGCATCGACTACGTGGTGACCAAGATCCCGCGTTTTGCCTTTGAAAAATTCCCCGCAGCCGACAGCCGCCTCACCACCCAGATGAAGTCCGTGGGCGAGGTGATGGCCATGGGCCGCACCTTCCAGGAGTCGTTCCAGAAGGCACTGCGCGGTCTGGAAGTCGGCGTGGACGGCATGAACGAGAAAACCCAAGACCGCGAAGTGCTGGAGAAAGAGCTGGGCGAGCCCGGCCCCGAGCGCATCTGGTACGTGGGCGACGCCTTTGCCCAGGGCATGAGTGTGGACGAGGTGTTTGCGCTGACCAAGATCGACCCCTGGTTTCTCACTCAGATCGAGCAAATCGTCAAGATCGAGCTGGAACTCGAAACCACCACCCTGGACGCCATTGACGCGCCCACGCTGCGCGCGCTCAAGCAAAAAGGCTTTTCCGACCGGCGTCTGGCGCGCCAACTCAAAACCACCGATACCGTCATCCGCAACCGGCGCCGTGAGTTGGGTGTGCGCCCGGTCTACAAGCGGGTGGACACCTGCGCTGCGGAGTTTGCCACCAATACGGCCTACATGTACTCGACCTATGAGGCCGAGAACAGCGAGTGCGAGGCCGAGCCCACCACCCGCAAGAAAATCATGGTCCTGGGCGGCGGCCCGAACCGGATCGGACAGGGCATTGAATTTGACTATTGCTGCGTGCACGCCGCGCTGGCCCTGCGAGAGGATGGTTACGAGACCATCATGGTCAACTGCAATCCGGAAACCGTCTCGACCGATTACGACACCTCGGACCGTCTCTACTTTGAGCCTTTGACGCTGGAAGACGTGCTGGAAATCGTCGACAAGGAAAAGCCGTTTGGCGTGATCGTGCAGTACGGTGGCCAGACCCCGCTCAAGTTGGCGCTCGACCTGGAGGCGAACGGCGTGCCCATCATCGGCACCTCGCCGGACATGATCGATGCGGCGGAGGATCGCGAACGCTTCCAGAAGTTGCTGCACGAACTCCAGCTACGCCAGCCGCCCAATGCGACCGCCCGCACCGAACCCGAGGCGCTGGGGAAAGCCGCTGCGCTTGGCTACCCGCTGGTGGTGCGCCCGAGCTATGTGCTGGGCGGCCGCGCCATGGAGATCGTGCACGAGCAGCGCGATCTGGAGCGATACATGCGCGAAGCGGTCAAGGTCAGTCATGACTCACCGGTCTTGCTGGACCGCTTCCTCAACGACGCGATCGAGTGTGACGTCGATTGCCTGCGCGATGCCGGCACCGGTGGCGAGCCGGGCCGTACCTTCATCGGCGGCGTGATGGAGCACATCGAGCAGGCGGGCGTGCACAGCGGCGATTCGGCCTGCTCGCTTCCGCCTTACAGCCTGAGTGCCGCCACCATCACCGAGATCAAGCGCCAGACCGCGGCCATGGCGCAGGCGCTGAACGTGGTGGGCCTGATGAACGTGCAGTTTGCGATCCAGAACATCGATGGCCAGGACGTCATCTACGTGCTGGAGGTCAACCCGCGTGCCTCCCGCACGGTGCCCTTTGTCTCCAAAGCCACCGGCATCCCACTGGCCAAGGTGGCGGCGCGCTGCATGGTCGGCCAGTCCTTGGCCTCGCAGGGGCTCAAGGACGAGGTGACGCCGCCGTACTTCAGTGTCAAAGAGGCGGTATTCCCTTTCGTCAAGTTTCCGGGCGTGGACACCATCCTCGGGCCGGAAATGAAGTCCACCGGTGAGGTCATGGGGGTGGGGAAGACCTTTGGTGAGGCCTTTGTCAAGTCCCAGCTGGGTGCGGGCACCAAGTTGCCTCGGCCCTTGACGGCCAAGGGCGAACCTTCTGGCAAGGTGTTCATCTCGGTGAAGAACAACGACAA
>RFWA01000485.1 GCA_009922295.1 Betaproteobacteria bacterium | reverse complement strand
CAGGCCCCCACGCTGGATGACCAGGCTTTTTCGCGCTATGTGGCCTTGAACGAACAATTCCACGCGCTGCTGTCAGAGATGTCGGGCAGCGCGGTGATTGCGCGCCAGTTAGAGCGAGTGATGAGCCTGCCATTTGCCTCGCCCTCTGGCTTTGTGCTGGTCCAGGCCAACTCCACCGCCGCGCGCGACATGCTGGTGGTGGCGCAGGACCAGCATCGCCAGGTGCTCGACGCCATCACGCAAGGCGAAGGCTCCCGGGCGGAAGCCATCATGCGCGAACACTCACGACTGGCTCAGCGCAACCTGCGCGAGGTGGTGCAAAGCCCACGCCAAAACCAGCTGCCAGGCGTGCGACTGATTCGAAAGCAGCGCTGATGAGCGGCCCCATCGTCTGGACCGAGGCCGTGGTCCAAGCCACCCGTGAGGTCACGCCCAGCGTCCGTGAGTTCACACTGGCGACAGCGAGCCTCTGTCTGCCCTACGCTGCAGGAAGCCATTTGCAGGTCGAACTGCTGATCAATGGCCGGCCGCAAACCCGCTCTTACTCCTTGATCGGGCAACCCGATGATGGTCTGTACCGCATCGCCGTCAAGCAGCTGCCACTGGGACGCGGCGGCTCGCTGGCCATGTGGCGGCTCGCTCCGGGTGACCTGCTGCGCATCAGTGCACCGCGCAATTTTTTTCCGCTGAGCCTGGCAGCGCCTAGCTACTTGTTGATGGCCGGCGGCATCGGCATCACCCCGCTGGTGCTGATGGCGCAAACCCTCGCCAAACGTGGCGCCCCGGTACGGCTGGTGCAAGGCGCCCGTACCTTGAGTGAGCTGGCTTATGGCGACGTGCTGCGCGCTGTGTTGGGCGAGCGTCTGACCCAAGTGGTGGACGAGCGCGGCGAGCGCGTTGACTTTGCTGGCGAGATCGCGGCGCTGCCGGCAGGGGGGCAACTCTACGTGTGCGGCCCCGCCCCGATGCTAGACGCTGCGCGTCAGGCCTGGGCCAGCGCAGGCCGATCGGTGCACGACCTGCGCTTTGAGACCTTTGGCAGCAGCGGTCATCTAGCGCCTCAGCCCTTTGGGCTGAAAGTCCCACGCCAGGGCATTGATATCAACGTCGCCGCGAATGAGAGCCTGCTTGACGCCCTGGAGTTGGCCGGGGTCAGCGCACTGTCCAATTGCCGGCGTGGCGAATGTGGCCTGTGCGCGCTGGATGTGCTGGCGCTCGACGGCGTGATCGACCACCGCGATGTCTTTTTGAGCGCTCACGAGCACCAGCAAAATCAGCGCATATGCGTCTGCGTGTCGCGGGTGGTAGGCAGCATCACCCTGGACAGCGCTTACCGGCAAGAGGCGTGATCCGTTCGACCTTGGACGCCCTGCGCTAGACTGGTCCGCCTACTCATCCCCCTACTCACCCGCTGACTGCACCTAATTCCCTCACTAACTTACTTCCCAACCAGGAGATATCCCATGCAAAAAAGACAATTCCTCCGCGCCACAGCACTGGCTGCAAGCGCCCTGCTGGCCAGCTACGCCGGGGCCGAGGAGTCTAAGTTCAAAATCGGCCTGATCGTGCCGATGACTGGGCAGCAAGCCACCACCGGCCGCCAAATTGAAGCGGCAGCGCGCCTTTACATGGCGCAAAACGGCGACACCGTGGCTGGCCGAAAAATCGAGCTGATCGTCAAAGACGACACCAGCATCCCTGACGTCACCAAACGCCTGGCCCAGGAGCTGGTGGTCAATGACAAGGTCAACGTGCTGGCCGGTTTTGGCATCACGCCATCGGCGCTGGCCACAGCCCCCATTGCCACCCAGTCCAAAACACCCCAGGTGGTCATGGCCGCAGCCACCAGCAGCATCACCCTGGCCTCGCCTTACATTGTGCGAACCAGCTTCACCCTGCCTCAGGCTTCGGTGGCGCTGGCCGACTGGGCCCCGAAAAACGGCATCAAGAAAGTGGTCACCCTGGTCAGCGATTACGGCCCGGGCCTGGACGCTGAAAAATTCTTCTCCGAGCGGCTGCTGTTCAATGGCGGTCAGGTGACCGAGTCTCTGCGGGTGCCCATGCGCAACCCCGATTTCGCGCCCTTCCTGCAGAAGGTCCGCGACCTCAAGCCCGATGCACTGTTTGTGTTTGTGCCGTCTGGCGCCGGTGCTGCGGTGATGAAACAGTTTCTAGAGCGCGGCATGGACAAGGCCGGCATCAAACTGATTGGTACTGGCGACGTGACCGACGACGACCAGCTCAATGACATGGGTGACGGCGCCCTGGGCGTGGTCACCTCGC
>RFWA01000484.1 GCA_009922295.1 Betaproteobacteria bacterium | reverse complement strand
TGCCGAAGAATTTTTGGCGGCTGCCCGAGCGGGTGGCAACCGCTGGAACTACGGTACGCCAGGCGTCGGTACCGTGGGCCACTTGGGTATGGAGCTGTTCAAAGCCAAGACCGGTGCGGCTGCCGTTCATGTGCCCTACCCTGGCTACCCCCAGGTGACCACCGCCATGATCGGCGGCGACCTGCAGCTGAGCCTGTTGCCGCCCGCGCTGGCTAGCGCCCAGGTCAAAGCCGGTAAGCTGCGCGCCATCGGTATCACCGCCAGTACGCGCAGCACGTTGGTGCCAGAGCTGCCGAGCCTGTCAGAGGCTGGTGTGAAAGACTTCAACCTGGAAATCTGGAACGCAGTGGCCGCACCCAATAGCTTGCCCAAACCGGTCGTTGCCCGCCTGTCGGCGCTGATCGCTGAGATAGCCCGTACACCGGAGATGCGACAAAAGCTGTTTACACAGGGCTGGCAGGTGGTGGGCAGCACGGGCGAAGAGCTGGCCAGCCGGGTCAAGGTCGATACGGCCCAGCTCGGGCAGATCATCACCAGTCAGGCTATCAAGGCCGAATAGGCGCCGGCCCGCTCATGCGCCCTTGATCAGCAGGGCGATATCTGCAGCCAGCGCGGGGGCGCCGCTGCCATAGCGGGTGTAGAGCCGCAGTTTGCCGCGAGGGTCGTAAACGTAGCAGCCCGCCGTGTGGTCCATGCTGTAGCTGGTGGGGGTCTTGCCCTCGACCTTTTTGTAGTACACCTTGAAGTCTTTCGCCAGTGCTGGCAAGGCCGCCGCGCTCGGGATCAGGGCTAAAAAAGCCGGGTCGAAATTGCCCATGTAGGCCTTGAGTACTTCAGGTGTGTCGCGCTCTGGGTCGACCGTGATGAAGATCGCCTGCAGGCGTTCGCCGTCTTTGCCGAGCAATTTCTTGACTTCGGCCAGTTCGGCCATGGTGGTCGGACAGGCATCGGGACACTGGGTGTACCCAAAAAACACAACGATCACTTTGCCGGCAAAGTCACGCACCGTGCGCAACTGACCATTGTGGTCGGTCAAGGAGAAGCCGCGCGCGTAGTCGGCGCCGGTGACATCAATGGCAGCAAAATCGGCTTTCTTGTCCGAGCAGGCAGAAAAAAGGGCTCCAGCCCCCGTCCCAATTGAGGTTATAGCTATGATTTTTATAGCGAATCGTCGTTGCATGAGCGGCTTAGAGGAGGTAGTGGTCCACCAGCAGGGCAGCAAACAGGGCACTGAGGTGAATCAGTGAAAAGCGAAAAGTCTGGCGCGCCAGGGCGTCAGAGTACTCTCGCCACAGCCGAAAGCCATACCAGCAAAAACCCAGGCTCAGGCCGACCGCCACCACCAAATACAACCAGGAACTCATGCCGTATACATAGGGCAGCAGGCAAGCGGCAAACAGCACCAGGGTGTAGAGCAGAATCTGAAGCCGAGTGAACTCATTGCCATGCGTCACGGGCAGCATGGGCAAACCAGATTTACGATAATCTTCCACCCGGTACAGTGCCAGGGCCCAGAAATGCGGCGGTGTCCACAAGAAAATGATCAGGCACAAAATCAAGGATTCAGGGCCGACATCGCCGGTCATGGCCGCCCAACCCAGCACTGGCGGCATGGCGCCGGAAGCGCCACCAATCACGATGTTCTGCGGCGTTAGTGGCTTGAGGATCACGGTGTAGATGACCGCGTACCCGACAAAAGTGGCAAAGGTCAGCCACATGGTCAACGGGTTGACCCACACATACAGCAGCACCGACCCGAGGCTGCACAAGACCGCTGAAAAGAGCAGCGTCTGGGCGTTGCCGAGTTGGCCCTTGGCAGTGGGCCGCCAGGCAGTGCGCTTCATCTTGGCATCTATACCCTGCTCCACGATGCAGTTAAAGGCGGCTGCCGCACCCGCGACCAGCCAAATACCAACGCAGGCCAGCAAGCCTAAGCGTACCTCAACCCAGCTGGGTACGCCTGGCACCGCCAGCACCATGCCGATCAAGGCACAAAACACAATCAATTGCACCACCCGCGGCTTGGTCAGCGCGTAAAACTGCCGAAACGGGGACAGCGGGGCAGAGGACAAAGAGGCATTCATGCGCTGATTCCATTCGCGACAGGGGTAGGAGCCGGGCGCACTTGGGCATAAGCCTGACTGGCCGTGACCAGCCAAGTCAAGGCCAGCACCAGGGCCGCTGCACCACCGGTGTGCATCACGGCGGCCAACAGTGGCCACCCGAGTACAACATTGCTCAAACCGGTTAAGAGTTGCAGCCCGGCCAGCCCGGCCAGCCAGCGCGCTGGCTG
>RFWA01000483.1 GCA_009922295.1 Betaproteobacteria bacterium | reverse complement strand
TGGCCACGGCAGCGTCGGTGCCCTGCTTGGGGTGCATCCACAGATCGGCCAGCTTGCTGATCTCGGCGTAGTCGGGGGTGATCGCCACCGTCTTGGCGCCCTTGTAGCGCACTTCGGTGAAAAAATGGGCGTCAGGTGTACGCGTCTGGGGCACGTTGGAGCCCCAGGCGATGATGAAGGTCGAGTTGTACCAGTCGGCGGACTCAGGCACGTCGGTCTGCTCCCCCCAGACCTGCGGACTGGCCGGCGGCAAATCGCAGTACCAGTCGTAAAAACTCATGCACACGCCACCGATCAAGGACAGGTAGCGGCTGCCCGCGGCATAGCTGACCATGGACATGGCAGGAATGGGTGAAAAGCCAATCACGCGGTCGGGCCCGTATTCTTTGGCGGTGTAGACATTGGCGCTTGCGATCAGCTGGTTGACCTCGTCCCAGGTGCTGCGCACAAAGCCGCCTAAACCGCGCTGCTGTTGCCACTCCAGGCGTGCCTCGGGGTTCTGCACCATGCTGGCCCAGGCATCCACCGGGCTCTTGGCCACCGCCAGCGCAGCGCGCCAGTGCTTGAGCAGACGCGCCCGGATCAACGGGTACTTGACCCGGTTGGCGCTGTACAGGTACCAGGAGTAGGACGCCCCGCGGGCGCAACCACGGGGTTCGTGATTGGGCAGATCAGGGCGGGTGCGCGGGTAGTCGGTCTGCTGGGTTTCCCAGGTCACGATGCCGCCCTTGACATAGATTTTCCAGGAGCAGGACCCGGTGCAGTTCACGCCGTGTGTGCTGCGCACGATCTTGTCATGCGCCCAGCGGTCGCGGTAAGCGTCTTCCCAGGTGCGGTCTTCACCGGTGGCCACGCCGTGGCCCTCGGAAAATGTTTCTTTTGGCGCGGAGAAGTGGCTCAGTCGGTCAAGAAAGTGGCTCATCGGGTTGCCTCTGCAATCGTGTTTATGGATGAAATCAGGCCTCAGCCCTTATGGAATATAGAAAGTTTGCTATTTATTTAATAGCTAATGGCTGGGGCTACGGGTTTTTGATCTCCGCGCCAGGGCGCAAATAAAACCACCAGTTCAGCACCAGGCACACGGCATAGAAGACCGCAAAGCCGTAAAAAGCGTATTGCGGCGTGCCAGCTTTGATCTGCTGCCCAATCAACACCGGCGCAATAAAGGCGCCATAGGCCGCCACTGCCGAGGTCCATCCCAAGACGGGTCCGGCCTGCTGCCGGTCGAAGATGAAACCCACGCTGCGGAACGTGGAGCCGTTGCCGATGCCACTGGCGGCAAACAACACAACGAACAAGCCCATGAAGGTCAGGAAGTGCTGCTCCGGCGCTGCGGACTGATAGGCTTGCAGCATCACATAGCCCACCGCAGCCGAGGCCACGACCATGATGGCCGAGATGATTTGCGTCACGATCGAGCCCCCGACCTTGTCGGAGATCCAGCCGCCCAACGGTCTGACGGCAGCACCCACAAAGGGGCCGATCCAGGCATAGGTCAGCGCCGAGGGCGTGTTGGGGTTTTTCAGTGTGTGCTGCAGCACACCGGCAGCGTCGGGCGTGTGTTGGTAGCCGAAAATCACGGTAATGGCCAGGGGCAGCGCCATGGAAAAGCCGATGAAGCTGCCAAAGGTCACGACGTACAGGGCGGTCATGCTCCAGGTGTGCTTGTTGCTGAAAATGGCAAACTGCTTCTGCACGTTGTCCTTCATCGCACCAAAGGCGGCCAGGCGCATCATCAGCAAGGCCGCGATGATGTCCAGGGGAATGGCCACCCACATGTTCAGCAGGCCCAGCCCTGTGGGTGCCGGCAGATACAGGTAGAGCATGCCAACCGACGGGATAAAGGCCAGCGAGTACAGGTAGGTGATCTTGGCAAAGGCGACCACAGGGCTGCCGGTGGCGGGCGATACCGTCTTGAGGTTGTTCATGCCCCACCAACACAACAAGGACAGGGGAACCAGCGACAGCACCCAGGCAAAGCCGGCGTTCTGGATCCAGGTCGGCGTCCCTGCGGCAATCTTGCCGAGAATCCAGCCGCTGTCCTTGACCAGCACTTTGGCCTCACCGCCGAAGGCACCGAACAAGCCCATGGTCATGACCAGCGGAATCACAATCTGCATGGTGGTCACGCCAAAATTTCCCAGCCCCGCGTTGAGCCCCAAGGCAGTGCCCTGCAAGCGCTTGGGGAAGAAGGTGCTGATGTTGGACATCGACGAGGCAAAGTTGCCGCCGCCCACACCTGACCACAAAGCCATGAGCTGAAACACCCACAGCGGCCACTCAGGGTGCTGCAGCGCAACGC
>RFWA01000482.1 GCA_009922295.1 Betaproteobacteria bacterium | reverse complement strand
GCCCGGTCCATCGCGCCCCAGCCATTGGCTTGGGTTTGGGGGTTGTAGGCGTAGCTCATCAGTGAATCTATGGCCGCCCGCTCGTCAGTGCGGTCAAGATTCGGATACTCTTTGATCAGCAGGTCTGTGGCTGCGTCACGGTTTTTGTTGGCATAGGCCCATCCCCGGGCGGTGGCGCGCAGGAAACGCTGCAGCACATCGGGCCGTTTCTCGATCACCTGGTTAGGAGCGTAGTAGGGCAGCGCGTAAAGCCGAACGCCCGCGTCCCACAGTCGCAGGTCGACCCGGTCTGGGCCAAGTACCTTGAGCGCCGAAGTATTGGTTTGCCAGCCGGTGACGGTGTCCACCTGCCCGGTCATCAGGGGGGCCATATCCGCTCCGATCGGGATAATGGTTACAAGTTTCTCGTCAATCTTATTCTTGGCCAGCAATGCTTTTAGCAAAATAATGCCGGTCGACTGAATGCCGACCTTTTTGCCGATCATGTCTTGTGCCGTGCGGATCGGGTTTTTCTTGAGCGAGAAAAACGTGTAGGGGTGCTGCTGCAATCCGGTTGCAAACACCTTGATGGGCAGGTCTTGAGAAACCGCCAGCATGTTTGACGGGCTGCTGGATACCTGACCGACTTCCCACCGACCTGACGCCACAATGGCGACGCCATCGATGCTGGGGCCCCCTGGCTGGATGGCGAAGTCAATGCCCTCTTGCTCATAGTAGCCTAGCCGTTTGGCCGCCACTTCGGCAATCTGGTTGCCACCGGCAATCCACCCCAGTTGCATGTTGATCTTGGCTTTGTCCTGGGCCAAAGCCTCCATGGACAGGAATGCGCCAGCGCCGGCAATGCCAGTGGCAGCGGCGCCCGCGCTGATGATTTGGCGACGTGTCAGATGGGTCGAATCTTTCATAGGGATTTTCCTTGGGTTGGTGGATCGTTATCTATTTTGATCACACTTGACTGCCGCCACAAGAACCAATTTGGGCCAGGTGTGCTGCAAAAATTAGAGCAGTATGCTGACAAAACTCAAAAATCTTCCTGATTTTTATGATGGACGGTCATTGCACCAAGAGCGCTCAGTGTTGCTGCCAAACAAATTGGCGTCGTGCCAAGTCTCGCTTGAGTTGCGGCAAGTCCTCCCTCACTGGTTTGCCGGCCGACACCAGCATCACGCCGTCGACCAGCACATCCCGCACACAGCGCGCGCTCATGGCGTACAGCAAGTTGGCAGCGAGGTCGTGGCGTGGATTGGCCTCCAGCGGTTCCAGGTCGAGCACCACCAGGTCAGCATGCTTGCCGACCTCGACGCTACCCACCGTGCCATCCAGCCCGAGCGCGCGAGCGCCCTCTATCGTGGCCATTCGGAGCATGGTGTGGACCGGCAGGGCGCTGGGATCGTCCGCCAAGTGCTTGCCGATCAACGCGGCCAAGCGGGCCTCGGCCAACATATCCATGGCGTTGTCGCTGGCCGCCCAGTCGGTGCCCAGACCGATCGCGGCGTGGCCCAGCAGCCTATGGATAGGCAGAGTACGCGCTTCGATTTTCAGATTGCTGGCCGGGCAATGGGCGACGGACATGCGGTGCTGCCCCCAGCCATTGATCTCTTCGGGGCTCAGGTAGATGCAGTGCGCTGCGACTGTCTGAGGATTGGCCAGCCCGTTTTGGTGCATACAGGCCACCGCACCGTCATAACCCCGGTCGCTGAGCTTGGCGACCTCAAAACTGCTCTGGGCCAGATGAATGAACACCCGGCAACCCAGAGCCTGGGCTCTGTCCGCACATTCACGCAACAGGGCGTCAGAGCAGGTGTCGGGGGCATGCGGTGCAAGGCCTGCAGAGATTCGGTTGGACGCAGCCGTGCCCCAGCGTTCAATCAAGCCGTCGACGGCAGACCACTCTGCCGGGCGCATAAAATCAGTCAGTGTGTGCCCGACGACAGCACGCATGCCTGAGGCGTCAATCATGGGACTGATAGCCGCCATATCGCCCCAGCGGTCGGCAATACACGTCACGCCATTGAGCAGTAGCTCCAGGCAGGATGCGCGGGTCGACAGCAGGTAGTCTTCTTGCACAAAGCGCTCTTGGTTCGGCACGCCGTACGCACTGCGCCAATAGTCTCTGGGCAGGTCTTCTGTTAAGCCACGGAACATACCGGCACACGCATGTGTGTGGGTGTTGATCAGCCCAGGGATGATCAAGGTGTTGGTGCAGTCAATCACATCATCTCCCGGCTGGGCAAGAGTATCCGCCGCGCCGATGGCATCGATCTTGTGCCCGACGATTCGAATGTCTGCAGCATCAAGACACTGGTT
>RFWA01000481.1 GCA_009922295.1 Betaproteobacteria bacterium | reverse complement strand
CCGACGAATCGGCGCGCAGTGTGCACGATGTGCTGCAGATTTTTGCCACCCACAGTGCCGACCTGATCAACATCAAGCTGATGAAAATGGCTGGCATCAGCCAGGCCATCGAAGTGGCCCAACTGGCGCGGCGCCACCAACGCCACTGCATGCTGGGCTGCATGCTCGAAAGCGGCATCAGCGTCACCGCCGCTGCGCACTTTGCCGTGGCCTTTGCTGATGTCGTGCGACTGATCGACCTGGACGGCCCGATGCTCTGCCAAGGCAGCGCCATCGAAGGCGGCATGGAGATGGACGGCCCGTGGATCACCCTGCCCGATACGCCGGGCCTGGGCATTAGCGCCGTGCGGGGTCTGCGCGATGTGCAGCACTATTAGGGGGCGGCTATGTATGCCACAGCTTTTACCCAATTGCGTAAATGGTTTCGGCGCGGGGCCCTGCTTGGGGCCTGCATGTTGGCTAGCATGAGCGGCGCCCTGCAAGCGGCAGAGCCGCCGGTGACGCGCACGCTGCAAGCCATCGTGTCCACGCCTGATACACCCGTAGCGAGCCTTTCGGCGCTGGCCATTCGCGATGGGCAAGTCGTCTACGAGGGCCATTTCGGCCTGCGCCAGATACCTCAAACCGAAGGCGCGCCCGGCCTACCGGCGGACCACGCAACGCTGTACCGCGTGGCCTCGGTTTCCAAGCTGGTCACCACCATCGGCCTGATGCGCTTGGTTGAAGCGGGCCAGCTCGACCTGGACGCCGACCTTAGCCAGTACCTGGGCTACGCGCTGCGCAACCCGCACTTTGCGCAAACCCCCATCACGGCGCGCATGCTGCTGACGCACACCTCGTCCTTGCGCGACGGCGGTGGTTATTTCATGCCCTTGGGCACATCGCTGCAAACGGCACTGCAAGGAGGCAACCCCGCCGCCTGGGCAAGCCCCCAGGCCGACGCAGACCGCGCGCCGGGGCGCTACTTTGCGTATTGCAACCTCAATTTCGTGGTGCTGGGCACGCTCATCGAGCGCATCACCGCCAAGCGTTTTGATGTCTATATGCAAGAAGCCGTGCTGCGCCCGCTGGGCATTGCCGGCGGCTTTACGCCCGAAACCCTGAACCAAGCCGATATCAGCCACCTGGCCGTGCTCTACCGCAAAGGGCAGGACGGCAAATTCCAGCCCAAGGGCCCGTGGGTGGCGCAAACCGACAACTTTCAAGGCCAGATGCCCGCACCGCGCGCCGGCTTGCAGGACTATGTGCCAGGCACCAATGCCAGTGGTTTCGGGCCACAAGGCGGTTTGCGCATCAGTGTGGCCGGTCTGGGCCGCATCATGCAACTGCTGATGAACCAAGGCAGCCTGGACGGGTTGCGCCTGCTGCGCCCAGCATCGGTGGCCGCCATGCTGCGCCCGCAGTGGCGCGCCCAGTCCGACCCGGCCCAGGGCGATACTTTGGGCGGCTTATTCCAGTCCTGGGCTTTGGGCGCGCAAGTGTTTGTCGATGCGAGCGGCCCCAGCAGGGGGGACCGGCTGGCTTCGCGAGGTGGCATTGCTGCGGTGGGGCACCTGGGCTTTGCCTACGGGCTGCACGCCGGCTTTATTTTTGACCCGGTCAAGCGCAATGGGGTGGTCTACGCCCTGGGCGGCGATGGCGACGATCCGGCGCTGCACCGGGGGCGTTATTCGTCTTTTCCGCTGTGGGAAGAGCGTGTGCTGGACGCCTTGTGGAGCGTGGCCGATCCGGCGCCTTAGGGGGAATTAGTCGCGCCGGCTGATGCGCGCACCCAGCGACAGCAGCTTTTCCTCGACGCGCTCGTAGCCGCGCTCGATCATGTTGGCGTTTTGCACCGTGCTTTTGCCGCTGGCGCACAGGGCCGCGCCCAACAGCGCCATGCCGGCGCGGATGTCGGGCGAGACCATGGTGGTGCCGCGCAGGCGCGAGCGTCCGCTGATCACCACGCGGTGCGGGTCGCAAACCACGGCATTGGCGCCCATGGCAATCAGGCGGTCTACAAAATACAGGCGCGACTCGAACATTTTCTCGAAAAACAGCACATTGCCCTCGACCTGCGTGGCCAGCGTGATCATGCAGCTCATCTGGTCGGTGGCAAATTGCGGCCAGGGGCCGTCGCCGATCACGGGCATGGAGCCGTCGTAGTCGCGCAGCACGCGCAAATCTTGCTGCTCGGGCAAAAAGATGTGGTCTTTGTACAGCTCGATCTTGACGCCTAGCGTGGAAAATACGCGCCGGCACATCCAATATGAATGCAAGTCCGTGCCTTCCACTTTGATCTCACCGCCGGTGGCCGCCGCCAGCGCCAA
>RFWA01000049.1 GCA_009922295.1 Betaproteobacteria bacterium | reverse complement strand
GCCTTCACCTTCAGCCGCCAGGCGTACAGCAGCGGCTCGGTCCTCCATCAACCTACCACCGACGCTGCCACTGCATTGGAAACAACCCGCAGCAGGCGGCCATCGTCATGGGCAGTGGGTCTGGAGGTCAGGATCACGCACTGCACCTGCGTGTCCGGGTCAGCCCAGGCCACCGTGCCGGTCGCGCCCGAATGGCCGAAGGTGCGTGGCGACACCAGCTCGCCGCAGTAAACCCATACCGGGCTGGTCGCCAGACCCCAGCCCAAGCCCCAGGGTTTGCCGATGGCGGCGTTCTGGTCGCTGACCATGCGCTGGGCCGTGGCGCGGCCCAGCAGCGTGCGGCCACCGAGCGCCCCACCATCGAGGAAAGCTTGCAGTAACAGCGCAAGGTCGCTCACGGTGGAGTGCATGCCGCCCCAGGGGTGGCCCATATCGCGCCAATAAGGCGTGTTGGCGCCAAAAAGTGCCACATCCGGGCTGCTCTCGTACTGGCACCAGACGGTGTTGGCAATCGGGCGTCCGCCCAGCCCCAGCGAGGAGTGGTGCATGCCCAGCACTTCGAAGATGTCCTGCTGGTAGAACGTGCGCAGAGGCCGCCCGGAAACCCTTTGCACGATCTCACCGGCTATCAGCGTGCCCATGCTCTGGTAATCAAAACCGGTGCCCGGCGGATACAGCAGCGGCGTGGTGCAGGCGCCCTGCACGAAGGCGCTCAGCGGTGCGTGTGCGCGTCGCAGTGCCAGGTTCTCTGGGAGCATGTCGGGCAGGCCGGAGGTGTGGGTCAGCAGGTCGCGTACCCGCACGGCCGCCCGATCGGGCCCCGCAAACTCCGGCAGATACCGTGCCACCGGGTCGTCCAGCGACACCAGGCCACGCTCGACCAGCAACAGCACCGCCACGGCATTCACCGGCTTGGTGATCGAGGCCAGCAGGTACACCGCATCGGGCCCGGCACCATGGCCCGCGTGCAGCACCACACGCCCATTGCGGGCCACGAGCATCGAGGCGGCGGCCACACGGCGCTCAGCCACCTCGGCGGCGAGCAGGGCAGAAGCACGTGCCAGGCGCTGCGGGCACATGCCCTGGCTAGCGGGAGGGTCGGTAGGCAGAAAGTGGGTCATGGCACGCTCCGGGTAATACGAACGAGGATCATCGCGCAGGAATACTAGCCTTAATACTCATCGATGGCCTGACGGTGGCGTAGACCTCGGGTGCAGTGCCTGCAGCAACACATCCTCCAGGTGAGGATGCCTCATGGGTGCTGGCGTCGCCGCAGCTGCCAGGCGTTCACCAGTCCTGACAGGATGATCAGCACGATGCCGGCGCCAGCCAGCGTGCCTGGCAACTCGCCGAACACGATCCAGCCAAACAGCACCGCGAAGCCGACTTGCGAGTACATGTAGGGCACCACTTCGGTGGCCGGCGCGCGCTGGTAGGCCAGGGCCAGCAGGAAATGGCTGACGGCGCCCATCGCCCCCATGGCCACCATCAGCATCCACATGAAACCGGAATCGACAGTCGACCAGCCCCAGGGCAGCAGCAGGCTGGCGGCGATCGCTCCGATGCACATGCTCCAAAAGTGCACTGTGCTGGCCGGCTCGGTGCGGCTCAGGTGGCTGCTGCTGAGTTGGTAGGCGACGGAGGCGACCACGCAGGCCAGCGGGAACAGTGTGTTCCAGCCGAAGCGCGGCTGGGCCGGCTCGATGATCAGCATCACGCCGGCAAAGCCGACCAGCAGGAACAGCCATTGCGTCGGCCGAACCCGCTCCCGGAACAAGGTGGCCGAGATCAGGGTCACGATCACCGGCACCAGCATGACGATCGCGACGAATTCGCCCACCGGCATGAAGCGCACGCTGAGGATGGCGAACAGTGTGCTCGCCACCAGCGACAGGCCGCGCAGCGCCTGCAGCCAGGGCCGGCGGGTGCGCAACAGGGCGCGCCCATGCGTCGGCCAGAGCCACAGGCTGGAGACCAAGGCTTGCAGGAAGTAGCGCGCCCACAGGGCCATCAGCACAGGCACAGTCTGGACCACGTACTTGGTGGTGGTGTCCATGATCGCGAACAGGCAGGTGGCCGCCATCGTGAGCGCGATCGCTGCCAGGGATGCCTTACGCAGTGGCATCAGCGGCGCCGTGGTAAGCGCCAAGCATCTTGGACGTCCGGGACGATTTTGCCGAGGTGCCGGCGCAACAGTGGGTGGCGATCACGTTGTCGAGTTCCAGCAAGGTGTAGGTTGGTGAAACGCTTCAGCCCGCCTTCACCTTCAGCCGCCACGCGTGCAGCAGCGGCTCGGTGTAGCCGCTGGGCTGCGCCAGACCCTTGAACACCAAGTCAGTGGCGGCCTGGTAGGCCTTGGAGGTGTCAAAGTGGCCTGCCATGGGCTGGTACAGCGGGTCGTTGGCGTTCTGGCCGTCTACCACCGCCGCCATGCGCTCAAAGGTTTCGCGCACCTGGGCCTCGCTCACCACGCCGTGGCGCAGCCAGTTGGCGATGTGCTGGCTGCTGATGCGCAGCGTGGCGCGGTCTTCCATCAGGCCGATGTTGTGGATGTCGGGCACCTTGGAGCAACCCACGCCTTGGTCCACCCAGCGCACCACATAACCCAAGATGCCCTGGGCGTTGTTGTCCAGTTCCTGCTGCTTCTCGGCCGTGCTCCAGTCGGGCGTGGCCGTGACCGGGATGGTCAGCAAACCGGTGAGCAGCGCCTCGCGCTCCTTGCTGGGTTTGATTTTTTCCAGGCCCTTTTGCACGTCCGACACCAGCACCTGGTGGTAGTGCAGCGCGTGCAGCGTAGCGCCGGTGGGGCTGGGCACCCAGGCGGTGTTGGCGCCGGCTTTGGGGTGGCCGATTTTTTGTTCCAGCATGGCCTTCATCAGGTCGGGCATGGCCCACATGCCCTTGCCGATCTGGGCGCGCCCGCGTAGGCCGCAGGCCAGGCCGACCAGCACGTTGTTGCGCTCGTAGGCGGCAATCCAGGCGCTTGTCTTCATGTCGCCCTTGCGGATCATCGGGCCGGCCTGCATGGCGCTGTGCATCTCGTCGCCGGTGCGGTCCAGGAAGCCAGTGTTGATGAAGGCCACGCGGCTGGCGGCGGCCGCGATGCAGGCTTGCAGGTTGACGCTGGTGCGACGCTCCTCGTCCATGATGCCGAGCTTGACTGTGCTCTCAGGCAGGCCCAGCAGCTTCTCCACCCGCGAGAACAGTTCGGCGGCAAAGGCCACTTCGACCGGTCCGTGCATCTTGGGTTTGACGATGTAGACCGAGCCCTGGCGCGAGTTGCGGATGGCGTCTTTGGCGGTGCGCTTGAGGTCGTGCAGGGCAATGGTGGTCGTGACCACCGCGTCCAGAATGCCTTCGGGGATCTCGCGCAGCTGGCCGTCTTTGGCTGTGTACAGGATGGCCGGGTTGGTCATCAGGTGGCCCACATTGCGCACAAACATCAGCGAGCGGCCGTGCAGCCGCACCGGCTTGCCCTTGCCAGCGGGCGGGGTGTAGAGCCGGTCCGGGTTCAGGCCGCGCGTCAGCGTTTGGCCGCCTTTCTGAAACGACTCGGTCAGCGTGCCCTGCAGAATGCCCAGCCAGTTGCTGTAGGCCAGCACCTTGTCCTGCGCGTCGACCACCGCCACCGAGTCTTCCAGGTCGAGGATGGTGGACAGGGCGGCCTCCAGCACCAGGTCGCAGACGCCGGCCGGGTCGGTGGCGCCGATGGGGGTGGCGCGGTCGATGCGGATGTCCAGGTGCAGACCGTGGTGGACCAGCAGCACCGATGACGGGTTCTTGGCCTCGCCCTGGTAGCCGACCAGCTGAGCAGCATCGGCCAGCCGGGTGGTGCTGCCGTCCTTGAGCTTGACCGACAACTTGCCGTCCTTGATGCGGTAGCCCACTGAGTCCAGGTGCGAGCCTTTGCGCAGCGGCGCGGTGCGGTCTAGCACATGGCGGGCGTATTCGATCACTTTGGCGCCGCGTTTCGGGTTGTAACCCCGGCCTTTCTCGCAGCCGTCGGCCTCGCTGATGACGTCGGTGCCATACAGCGCGTCGTACAGGCTGCCCCAGCGCGCATTGGCGGCGTTGAGGGCGTAGCGGGCGTTCAGCACCGGCACCACCAGCTGCGGGCCGGCCTGCTTGGCCAGCTCAGCGTCGACCTGGGTGGTGCTGATCTTGACCTTGCCCGGCTCGGGCACCAGGTAGCCGATGCGCGTCAAAAAGGCGCGGTAGGCCGGCATGTCCTGGATCGGGCCGGGGTGGGCGCTGTGCCAGGCGTCCAGCTCGCTTTGCAGCCGGTCGCGTTCGGCCAGCAGGGCCAGGTTTTTTGGCGCCAGGTCGGCCACGATGGCGTCAAAGCCCTTCCAGAACTTGGCTGGGCGGATGCCGGTGCCGGGCAGCACCCGGTCTTCGATGAAGCGGTGCAGTTCGGTCGCCACCTGCAGGCGATGGGCGGGAGTGCGTTCGGTCATGGTGTCAAACCTCGTTCATGGGTGGGGATGGAAAAAAATCCAGCACCGCGCGCAGGCTGCTGCCGGTGCGCGTGGGCAGGGTGCCGAGTTCTTCAAAAGGCTGCTGGTGGCGGTTGACCCACAGCGTCTGGTAGCCGTACCAGGTGGCGGCCAGCGCGTCCCAGGCGTTGCAGCTGACGAAGGCGATGCGGCCGGCCGGCAGCCCGGTGGCCTGCTCGCCCAGCGCGTAGGCCTCGGGATGGGTCTTGTACTTGCGGATCGGGTCCACGCTGATGACGTGGCGCAGCAGCCCGTCCAGCCCGGCCGACTTGACCGCCAGCTGCAGCATCGCCGGGTCGCCATTGCTCAGGATGCCGGTCGGGATGCCGCGCCGCTGCAGCTCGCTCAGCACCTCGCGATTTTCCGGGAATGCGCTTAGGCTGCGGTACTGGTTCATCAGGCGCTCGACCGCCGCACCAAATTGTTGGTCAAAAGTGGCTTCAGGCTCCGTCGTTATTGAGGCCATAGCTATTTTTTTAATAGCAAATACCAGGGCGGCCCGGGTCAGCTCCCAAAACGGCCGGTAGTGCGCGCCGTGGTTGCTGGTGGTCACCAGCCGGGTGTACTCAATCTGCTTGTCGCGCCACAGCAGGCTCAGCGCCTGGCCATGGCCAGGAAACAACTGCTCGGCCGCCAGCGCCACGCTGTAGACGTCGAACAGCGTGCCATAAGCGTCAAACAACACCGACTGCGGCACGGGCAATATTTCGCGTTTGTCGGGTACCGTGGATCGGTTTTTCATGCCTCTGACTGTATTGCATACCAAGGAAGCCATTAACTCCTTATTAATCCAATAATCCATGACAAATAAGTAGGTAATGACGCATCAGTTCAATCTCTGGACCGTTGCACAATGGCGGCATGAAGACACAAATCAGCGCTGATCCCGCCCTTCCCCTGACTGGGTTGAGGGTGGTTGAATTCACCCATATGGTGATGGGCCCGACCTGCGGCATGGTTCTGGCCGACCTGGGGGCCGAGGTGATCAAGGTGGAGCCGATCGAGGGCGACCGCACCCGGCATCTGCTGGGCGCGGGTGCCGGCTTCTTTCCGATGTTCAACCGCAACAAGAAGAGCATCGCGATTGACCTGCACCAGCCCGACGGCGCGGCGGCGGCAAGGCGCCTGGCCGCCAGTGCCGATGTGGTGGCCGAAAACTTCAAGCCCGGCACCATGGCCAAGTACGGCCTTGATTACGCTTCGCTCAGCCAGACCGACCCGCGCCTGATCTACGTCAGCCACAAGGGGTTCCTGCCCGGGCCCTACGACCACCGCACCGCACTCGACGAGGTGGTGCAGATGATGGGGGGCCTGGCCTACATGACCGGCCGTCCGGGCGACCCGCTGCGTGCCGGCAGCAGTGTGAACGACATCATGGGCGGCATGTTTGGCGCCATTGGGGCTATGGGAGCCTTGATCCAACGCGGCATTACCGGCCGCGGCCAGGAGGTGCAGACCGCGCTGTATGAAAACAATGTGTTTCTGGTGGGCCAGCACATGCTGCAGTACGCCATCACTGGCCGCGCTGCCGCGCCCATGCCGGACCGCATTTCGGCCTGGGGTATTTACGACATCTTCACCGTCAAAGACGGCGAGCAGATCTTCCTGGCCGCTGTCAGTGACGCCCAATGGCTCACCTTTTGCGACGCGCTGGGCCTGGCCGATTTGCGTGATTTGCCGCAGTATGCGACCAACAACCTGCGTGTGCAGGGACGGGGCACCTTGATGCCGGTGTTGCGTGAGCGATTGATCGCCTGGCGAGCAGCCGAGCTGGCCGCGTTGTTTGAGCGGGTCGGCCTGCCCTTTGCGCCGATCCGCAAGCCCGAGGAGTTGTACGACGATGAGCACCTGCTGGCTACCGGCGGCCTGGCCGACATCACCCTGCCCGACGGTGAGCGGGCTGGCCAATCCGTTGGCACTGCGTTGTTTCCCTTCACCATGGGCGGGCAGCGCCTGGGTGTGCGGCTACAACCGCCAACCCGTGGCCAGCACACGATGGCGCTGCTGGCCGCGCTGGGCTACAACGAGGCCCAGGTGGCCGATTTTGTGGCGCGGCGGGTGGTGGCCTGAGCCAGCAACTATGGATCCAGGTTGGCACCGGGCTGGCGTTCAGACATCGTCAAAACGGTAACCGACGCCGTAGACTGAGCTGATACCGGCCTCGCCGGTGCCAGCCTGCTCCAGCTTTCGGCGCAGGTTTTTGATGTGGCTGTCGATGGCGCGGTCGCTCACATCGCGCTGGTCTTCGTGCAGTGTGTCTAGCAACCTGGCCCGGGCAAACACCTGGCCCGGGCGAGACATCAACTGGCGCATCAGTCGGAACTCAACCGGTGTCAGCGGCAGCGGCTGGCCGCGCCAGCTGATCTGTTGGCGTGCCTCATCGACGACAAAGGCCGCCGGCACCGGTTTCGCCAGGGCGCCTTCGCTGCGCCGGAGCAGGGCCTTGATGCGGGCCACCACCTCGCGCGGGCTGAAAGGTTTACAGACGTAGTCGTCGGCGCCGGTGTCCAGGCCCAGCAGCCGGTCGATCTCATCCACCCGGGCGGTCACCATCATGATGGGCACGGTAGAGAAGGCACGAACCGCCGCACAGACAGCCACGCCATCCAGGCCGGGCAGCATCAGGTCCAGCACAATCAGGGCTGGCGCCTGCTGGCGAACCCGGGCGACGGCCTCATGGCCGTCGCCGCACACCTCACTGGCAAAACCATGCATGAGCAGGTAGTTGGCCAGCATATCGGCGATCTTGACGTCGTCTTCCACGATCAGGATGAGACGCTTTCCGGGCTGCGGGCTTTCGGTTTGTGGTGTCATGGGCGTCATGATTGGCGCGGTCGGCGTTCCAGCGACTGTGGTTGCAAGGGCAGGCTGATCTGTATGGTCAGTCCCCCAAGCCGGCTGGCGCTGGCCGTCACCGTACCGTGATGCGCCTCTACGATCGCACGCACAATCGACAGGCCCAAGCCACTGCCGTGCTGGCCGGTGCGGGTGCGGGCACTGTCCACCCGAAACAGCGGGTCGAACAACTGACCCAGTTGGGCCGCTGGAACGCCCGGAGCGCTGTCTGCTACTGTCAGCTCCAGGGCGTCGTCCAGGCTTCGCCAGTGCACGTGCACCTGCCCGGGGGCGTGGGTGTAGCGCAGGCTGTTCTCCAGCAGGTTGGACAGCAGCTGTTCGATCCTGCCGAAGTCCCATTGAGCCAGCATGGCGCGCGCGCCTGGTTGAATGGACAGCGACAGTCCGAGTTGCGCTGCGCGGGTCTCAAAACGCCGCGCCATGCGCGCCAGTGAGGCATTGGCATCGCCCGCCGCAAAGTGGCAGGGCAGCTGGCCCAGGTCGGCCACCGCCAGCGTGTGCAGGTCATCGACCAGCCGGGTCAGTTGTGCCACCTCTTCTCGCAGGCTGGCCATCACCGCCGGCGTAGGTTGGCGGGCGCCGTCCTCAATCGATTCCATCTCGCCGCGCAGCACGGCCAGGGGCGTGCGCAGCTCGTGTGAAATCTGGGCAATCCAGTGGCGTCGACTGTCTTCAAGCTTGGCCAGTGCCACGACCATGGCGTTCACATCGGTCACCAGCTCATCAATCTCCAAAGAGCCCGAGCGGCTGGCGCCCGGTGTGCCGGGCACCGCAATGCGGACCCCTTGCTCGCCGAGTGCGATGCGGTGGGTGGCCAATTGCAGTTGTCGCAGCGGGCGGCTCCAGTGTCCCGACACCCACCAGGCTGCCAGTAACGCCAGCGCAATGGTCCCTAAGCCTGTCAGCAACATACCTGTGGTCTGGCGCTGCAGAAAATGGGCATCCATGCCTTCGGGTTCGGGCTCCGCGCTCAGCTCGACAAACGCCACGTCAACGCCATTCACTTGCACGGCGCGCACCGTCCGAGCCAGGTGCGGCGGCTGCCGCCGCCCAGCTAGCCAGTAGCCCTGCGCATCCAGAACCAGGACCCGTTCGGCGATGTTCCCGGACACGGCCGGGCGCGGTGGTGGCGGTGGCCGACCGGCCTCCATTCCAGGCGGTGGTGGGCGTCGGCCCTGCGGGTTCTGGCCAGGTTCGGCGGGCGGCGCTTCGGGTGTGCCGGGACGCGGTCGCGGGGGGCGACCCATGAGCTCGTCCATCAGGTCGCGCTGGACATCGCGGTTGCCGCGCAGCCAGTTCATGCTGGGGTCTGCCGCAGAACGGCGCTGCAGCAGTTGCACAAACCGCGCCAACTGCTCCTCGTCGCGCAGACGCAGGTAGTCTCCAAAACCACTGCGAAGGTTCCACAGGCTCACGCCCCCAACCGCCAGCACCGCCAGGACCACGGCGGCTGTCAGCAGCAGCGAGAGTTGATGGGCGATTCTCAGGCGCATACCAAAGCCTCAGGCTTGCGTGAGTTGAATCGAGCCGGGTAGGAGCAGACTGAGCGGGCACTAGCCCCCGGCGTTAGGGTCGTGACCTGCTTACCAGAATTTCCAGAAGCTCTTCTTGCTTGCGGCTGGCGCGTCGTCATCGGCGCTCAGCCCCATTTTGCTCAGACACTCGGCGTGCTTCAGGCCTTTGACGCGCAGGTAGCCGTAGTAATACTCTTTGGGCATCTTGGGCCTTGGGTCGAATTCTGTTCTCAAGTGCTGCAACACCATTTGCTCGTACTTGGGCCACGGCACCACATCGCCCCCGCTGACGCTGCAGTTCTTGCGAACATAGTCCAGGGCAGTGTCGATCAATTTGTAATTTAAGGGCATGGGGCAATCTCACGGGGTTCGCATAGGCAGTGCAATGGTACAGCCGCTCCGTGACAGCAGCGGGCGCCAAAAGCCCGCCAAATCTGCCCTTAAGGCGCAACTGGGGCATCGCTCAAGGTGTGCAAAAAGGCTACGATGTCTGCGATCTCCGCGTCGGTCAGCGCCGGTCCGGCGTTGGCCGCGCGGTTGAACGGCGCCTTCACCACTTCGATGTTGCCCAGGTACTGCGCCGGCAGGTCGTTGCTGACAGCCTGCCCGTACCAGCGCTGAGGGTCGCTGTTACGCGTGGCGTAAAAGCGCACCACCTCGGTCAGGCTTTTGAAGAAGCCGTTGTGCATGAAGGCAGGGCGTTCGGCCACGTTACGCAGGGTGGGCATGCGAAATTGGCCACAGACGTTATTGATCGTGAAACCTGGTGCCACATTGCTTGGCAGGGCGGGTGGCGTGCGGTCTGGTCCGCAAAGCCCGAGGTCGTAAAACGACGGGTCGGCATTTTTCGGTATGGCCGGGTTGCGAGGAATACCGGTGGCGTAATAGGTGAACTCCGAAAAAGGCGAGTCTTCGGGCTTGCCGCTGGTCGGGTTCATCAGGTGGCAGCCAACGCAGTTACCTTTTGCCGGGTTCATGAACAGGTCCATGCCGCGCGCCTCGGTGGGGCTGAGCGTAGCCTGGCCCCGCACCATCGCGTCGTATTTTGAGCTGAAAGCTTGCAGCCGGGCCCGCTCAAATGCAGCAATGGCCACCCCAATCGATGTGAAGGCAGCATCGGTGTTGGCAAAGATGTCTGCCCCAAAAACCTGCCTGAACTGCGCTGCGTAGCGCGACTGTGCGATTTTGTCGACCACGCTCTTGCGGTTGGGGTTGTTCATCTCCAACGGGTTGAGCAGGGGCCCAAGCGCCTGCAACTCGGCCGAGTCGCCACGGCCGTCCCAGAACAGTCCGCCCACGGCCTCAGTCACACCGTCGGTGGTGACAAAGCTCAGCGGCGTTGGGACCAAGCCCAAGTAGCCGTTGGTCATGGCATTGCGGGAGCCTATCGAACCGGGCATGCTGCCCACAGCCACGCCGTTGTTGCCGCCATGGTTGCCGGCAAGACCCATCGTTGTCTGGTGGCAGGCCGCGCAGGGGGTTCCGCGCGGCTCCGACAGGTTGGCGTCGGTGAAAATCTGTTGGCCTAGGTCAACGCGGGCATTGGTCGTCGCCAGCGCGATGGCCACTGGGTCGGCCGGCGTGGCCGTGGCGCCGCCGCCGCAACCACTTAGCCAAAGGGCCAGGTTGATCAGCAGGCTCAGAGAAAGCAGCCGCACGCCGGCGCGGCAGATCGGGGTCATGGTTTCGGTCATGGAGGTCTCCGGTTAATTCGCGGCTCCGTTAGCCACTGATAACGCACTGTGCCGGTCAACTGTGGAGCAAATATGGAGGGCCGGACTTTTGCGGCCCGGCCCAGCGCAGTTCGCTCAGACGGGCTGTGTGAGCACCGGCGGCGCCCAATTAGAAAACCCCGTCGCCATTTCATAGGCGTGGCCAATGCGGTACAGCAGGCCTTCGGCAAAAGGCCGACCGATCAGCTGGAAGCCGCAGGGCAGCCCATTGGCCGTGGCGCCAGCCGGCAGTGTTAGAGCTGGCAGGCCCAGCACATTGACGGGCCGCATCAGCCGGGTGATCTCATTGAGCACGCGCTGCGTGCTGGCTCCGCCCGACACGTCCACTTCGGACAGGCGTGGCACCTCAATCGGCAGTACCGGCGCCAGTATCGCGTCGCACCGGCTGAAGACCTGGCGACAAAAGTCGCGCAGCAGTGGCCCGCGCAGCCGCTGGGCATTGCCATAGGTCTGGGCCGAGACGGCCAGTGTGCCCTGAATCCGTCCGCGGGTCTGGGCGGTGTACTGCTCGGGGCAGTCCCGCATCCAGGGGCCGTGGATGGCGAGCACATCAGCCCAGGTCAGCATCAGGCCGACAGCGTTGATGGCATCCATGTCCGGCATGTCGACCTCAACCACCGTCAGACCGCGTTCTGACAGGACTGCAGTGGCCTGTGCCAGGCGAGCAGCGACTTCCGGCCCGATGTCGCGGTCAAAGTAGCCTCTGGGAATGCCGATGCGCAGGCCTTGCACCGGGCCTTGCAGCTGCTGCGTGTAATCTGGTGCTGTACCGGCGGCGGTGGATGGGTCGCGCGGGTCGTGACCGGCCAGCACCGACAGTAACAAGGCGTTGTCGGCAACTGTACGTGTCAGGGGGCCGACGGTGTCGAGTGACTGCGACAGCGGCATGGCACCGGCGCGTGACACCAGCCCGAAGGTGGTCTTCATGCCCACCAGTCCACACATCGCGGCCGGCAAGCGCACCGAACCAGCGGTGTCCGAGCCCAGCGCGCCGTACACCACCCGGGCCGCCACGGAGACGGCCGAGCCGCTGGACGAGCCGCCGGTGATGTAGTCGGGGTTCCAGGGGTTGCGCGCGTCGCCCAAAAAGGCGTTCTGGCCGGTTGGCCCGTAGGCAAACTCGGTCATGTTCAGGGTGCCGATTTGCACTGCGCCTGCGGCGTCAAGGCGCTCCAGCACACTGGCGGTGCAGGGCGCGACCCAGTCCTGGCGCAACTTGCTGCCACAGCTGGACACCAGGCCCTGACGGTAAAACATGTC
>RFWA01000480.1 GCA_009922295.1 Betaproteobacteria bacterium | reverse complement strand
CCGGGCACGCGCTTTTGAAACACTCGTTCACCGCCGCGGGTGATGGGGTCGCGGCTGCTGAACAGGGTGAGGAAGGGCTTGTCCCACTGCTTGAGCACGGTCCAGGCCTGGGTGTTGTTGGCAAACTCCGGGTCCTGCGGGGTGGTGGGTACGAAGGTGGGGAACAGGCGTGCTGCCACCGTGAAGCGGCGGTTGGGGAAGGGCGCGTTATAGGCCGCGACATCTTGATCGCTCAATGGCGCAGCGCAGCCAGCCTTGACAATACGACCAATCGGAAACCAGGGGCTGAAGCGGGCGAAGGCGCGCCAGATCAGAAAGGCTTTAGGGATGGGGTCGGCGCCTGTGGGCAGGCCGCCATTGCCCAGCACCGCCCTGGCAAAGCGATGCGGGCTGTGGGTCAGCATGCGCAGGCCGATCAGCGAGCCCCAGTCTTGGCAGAACAGGGTGGCGCCTTGCAGGTCCACCGCCTCCATCCAGGCGCACATCCACTGCACATGGTTGCCATAAGAGTAGTCGGCTTTGTGAGAGGGCTTGTCGGAGCGGCCAAAACCGACCAGGTCTGGCACCAGCACGCGGTGGCCAGCGGCGACCAGCACCGGAATCATCTTGCGGTACAGGTAGGACCAGGTGGGCTCGCCGTGCATCAGCAGTACCGGCGGGGCGTCGCGCGGGCCTTCGTCGATGTAGGCCACGCGCAGGCCGTCAAGCTCCAGATAGTGCGGGGTGTAGGGAAAGTCGGTCAGGCCGGCAAAGCGCTCTTCTGGCGTGCGC
Source organism: Betaproteobacteria bacterium (assembly GCA_009922295.1). GTDB lineage: Bacteria > Pseudomonadota > Gammaproteobacteria > Burkholderiales > Burkholderiaceae_C > Rhodoferax. The sequence continues at coordinate 1,539 of RFWA01000480.1, read as the reverse complement.
AGCACACGGTCTTTGTGGATGCTGGGGAGGCGGGTGGTCATGGCGGGTGTCAGAATAGTTTGCGGCTGCTGCTGTCGGTGCCGCCAGCGGGCAGCGAGAACAGCATGCCGTCTTCGCCCACAGTCATTGGGCCCTTGTAAAAGTCTTTGGCGTCGCCCATGAAGGCCGGGTAGGCGTAGCGCAGCGGCAGCGGCGGCACCACATGGTTGAACACCAGTTGTTTGGCACCAGCGGCGCTGGCCTGGGCGGCGGCCTGTTCGGGCGTGGTGTGGTAGTTGACGATGTCGCGCATGACGTGGGTCAGCTGGTCCATCTTGCGGGCCTCGAACTGGTTCTCCAGCAGCTTGAGCAGCTTGGGCTGCAGCGCTTCATGCACCAAAATGTCGGTACCTTTGGCGGCTGCCACCAGCGAGGGGCTGGCGATGGTGTCGCCGCTGATCACGATGGAGCGGCCCTTGTAGTCAAAGCGGTAGCCCACCGCGGGCTCGATGGGTGCGTGGTTGACGCGGAAGGCGGTGACCTTGAGGCCTTTGTCGTCCAGCACGACCACCTGGTCGCCCTGGCCCACGGCCGGCAGATCGAAGGGAATGCCCTTGCCGCCGCTGCCACCGGGGGGCATGATGCGCTCGGAGTGGTGGGCGACGCGGTAGCCAAAATCGAGCACATAGGCGGCGCGAAAGCCATCGACCACCTTCTCCACGCCCGTCGGGCCATGGATGGGCGTGGGGGTGAGGGCGCTGCTGGTGCCCCAGCGCTGCAGCATAAAGGGCGGCAGGCCGTCGATGTGGTCGGAGTGGAAGTGGGTCAGAAACATGGCCTCGATGCGGCCGGCCGGGATGCCCATGTAGGCCAGGTTGCGGGCGCTGCCCTCACCGGCGTCCACAACAAACAGCCGGTCACCGGCAATGATGGCGGAGCAGGGCCCGGCGCGGGTTGGGTCAGGGAATGGCGAGCCGGTGCCGCACAGGGCCAGGTGCAGCCCGTCGGGCAGTGTGGGAATGATGTCGCGCCCGGCGTTGCGCTGCACCATCTCCTGCAGGATGCGGGTGGCGAGCTGTTTCTGGAAGACCAGTGCCAGACCTGCAAGCAGTGCGGCGATGGCGGCCAGGGACAGCAGAATTTTGGTGAAGCGGTTCATGGGTGGTGCGATAGGGTTCGTTTGGATGGTTCAATAAACCGGTTGGTAGCGACGGATTGCAGCGCGCACCTCGTCGCTCAGCGCAAAGCCGGGCCCGAAGCGTTGCGCCAGTTCGGCCGCGCGCTGCTCAAAGGCCTCCACCCCCATGCCGTAGATGAACTGCATGGCACCGCCGGTCCAGGCCGGAAAGCCAATCCCGAAGATGGAGCCGATGTTGGCCTCCGCCACGCTGGTCAGCACGTTCTCACTCAGGCAACGCGCGGTCTCGACCGCCTGGCGGTACAGCAGCCGGTCCTGGATGTCGGCCATGACCCAGGGCTGGCCGGGTTTTTCATAAAGAGTTTTGAGTTGCGGCCACAGCGTTTTGCGTGCGCCCTTCTCGGTGGGGTAATCATAAAAAC
>RFWA01000479.1 GCA_009922295.1 Betaproteobacteria bacterium | reverse complement strand
GGATTGGCCTCCAGCGGTTCCAGGTCGAGCACCACCAGGTCAGCATGCTTGCCGACCTCGACGCTGCCTACCTTGGCATCGAGCCCTAGCGCGCGAGCGCCCTCTATCGTGGCCATTCTGAGCATGGTGTGGACCGGGAGGGCGCTGGGGTCGTCGGCCAGGTGCTTGCCGATCAACGCTGCCAGCCTGGCCTCAGCCAACATATCCATGGCGTTGTCGCTGGCCGCCCAGTCGGTCCCCAGTCCTATCGCGGCGTGGCCCAGCAGCCGATGGATTGGCACGGTACGCGCCTCGATCTTCAGGTTGCTGGCCGGGCAGTGGGCGATGGACATGCGGTGCTGCCCCCAGCTATTAATCTCTTCGGGGGTCAGGTAAATACAGTGCGCTGCGACTGTCTGGGGATTGGCCAGCCCGTTTTGCTGCATGCAGGCCACCACGCCGTCGTAACCTCGGTCGCGAAGCTTTGCAACTTCAAAACCACTTTGCGCCAGATGAATGAACACCCGGCAACCCAGAGCCTGGGCTCTGTCCGCACATTCACGCAACAGGGCGTCCGAGCAGGTGTCGGGGGCGTGCGGCGCCAGGCCAACAGAGATGCGGTTGGACACAGCCGTGCCCCAGCGTTCAATTAAGCCATCGACAGCAGACCATTCTGCCGGGCGCATCGAGTCAGTTAGCGTGTGCCCGACGACCGCGCGCATGCCTGAGGCATCGATCACCGGGCTGATGGCCGCCATGTCGCCCCAGCGGTCGGCAATACAGGTCACGCCATTGAGCAGCAGTTCCAGACAGGACGCGCGGGTTGACAGCAGGTAGTCTTCTTGTGCAAAGCGCTCTTGGTTCGGCACGCCGTAGGCATTGCGCCAGTAGTCTCTGGGCAGGTCTTCGGTCAAGCCACGGAACATGCCGGCACAGGCGTGGGTATGGGTGTTGACCAGCCCGGGGATAACCAGCGTGTTCGTGCAATCGATCACATCATCGCCCGGCTGGGCCAGTGTGCCCGCCGGACCAATGGCATCAATCTTTTGCCCGACGATTCGAATGTCTGCAGCATCAAGACACTGGTTGTCCGCGTTCATGGTCAGGACGGTGCCGCCGCGCAGAACGCGTGGGTTCTGCGACGATTGGAAAAGGGGCATGGTGTGGCTTTCGGAGGTTTGGCTTTAACCGCTACCATAACAATTTTCCAGCAACGCCCATGAAAGCCGCCCAACACCCCACCGCCCTGCGCAACGCGCAACTGCTGCGGCTTGCCGACATCCTGACCGACGTGGTTGAGTTCGAGCAGCCGGTTCGTACCAGCGCCGAGGCGGCGGTGGCCATTGGCTGTTCGGTGGCCGAGATCGCGAAATCGATCGTGTTTCGGGGTCAGGCCAGCGGCTTGGCGGTGATGGTGGTGGCCAGCGGCGACAACCGGGTCAGCGAGGCCAAGGTGGCGGCTTTGGTGGGCGAAGGTCTGGGCCGCGCGGACGCAGACTTTGTTCGGGCTGCAACCGGCTACGTCATTGGAGGTGTTGCACCCTTTGGCCACGCTCAGCCCTGCCGGGTCCTGCTGGATGAGGATCTGCAGCGTTTCTCTGCGGTTTGGGCAGCAGCGGGCACGCCCTACTCGGTGTTTCCCTTGAGCCCAGCCCAGTTGCAGCGGCTGACCGGCGCTGACTGGTCGGACATCAAAGCCTGAAGCGGGACGGCCAACTCACGGTGCGATACTCGCGCAGATGCATTTGAGTGATTTGTCCCCAGCTTTATTGATGTTCGCCCGGTTGCCATGACAGACCACTATGCCGTGCTGGGGCTGGCCAGCGACGCGGTGCTGGCTGACATCAAAAAAGCCTTTCGCCAGCAGGCGGCCCTGCATCACCCCGACCGACCGGCGCCAAGCCTACGACGACAACCGCCGACGCAACCTGCTGGACGATCCGCTGCAAACCGCCAGCGAGATTTGGCAGAACTACTTCAAAACCATGCTTTGAAGTTCATTGGAATGGACACAGACACGTGAGCACCTCGCCCTTTTTCCACAACCTTGCTTCTGCTTATCAGGCCGAACTCGATGATTTGAGCTCTGACTCTGAGGGCCGCGATGTGCTGCGCCAGCGCTTGGCTGACAAACGCCGCGAGCTCGGGTTTTTGCGCCAGATGATTGAGCTGAGTCCGGAGATGGTGGCGGTGGTGTTTCACCAGGGCTTCCAATTCAAGCAGCCGCAGCGCATGGAGCAGTTGGTCAGCCAGGCGTCGGAAAAGCTGCCGGCCTGGGCCAGCCTGGCGGATGCCGTCACCCTGCAGCCCTGGGCTCGGCCCTTGAGCTTGGAGATCC
>RFWA01000478.1 GCA_009922295.1 Betaproteobacteria bacterium | reverse complement strand
CTGACGAGGCAGATCCGCAGGCCTTGCAAGCCCATATTCGCTTGATCAAGGGCTAGGGGCCAGGCACAGTTTTCGAGCTTTGTCGACACCAAACCAACAAAGGCAAAAAATGACCGCTGAGGAATGGGAGCAGCGCCTGGCACAGGCCGCAGACTTGAGGCGCTTAGAACTCGATTGCGTGGTCTGCGCTGGCTGCGGTGCCTGGCCGAGCTACCGGGCTGGTGTTTTTGTTGCTTGCAAGGCCTGCGACGGAACTGGCCGGGCCAAACCCATCATCACGTTCCTAGAAGAGCCCTGAAGCGGGTATCGGCGGGCTGACAAGGCATCAAGAGCAGGGGGTCACAAAGGGAGCCTCCGCTTGTGGCTTGCCTCAACGCACCATTTTTATCGCAGTAAAGGGAGTCTGGCTCTGCAAATCAGGCGCCTTTAACTGAATACCTATTGCCAGCCCAGCACTGCTGTTCGCATCAGCAGTTCCATTCAGATTGAATGCCGCACTCGCTGGCGTCGCGTCAGAGCGTGGCTGGCCATTGGCGTCAAACTGATTCATGACCTCTGCTAATCTGCAGGCAGCAAGTCCCGATGTACTCGCTGAAAAAGCGCCACCACCGGTTTGAAGTTGAAGGCTTGATGACGTCTCTTGTGTGGTCTTAAATGGCGACAACTCAACATCACCATACATCCCAATAGCCTGTACTAAATCACTGACCCTGGCGCGCAAATTATCTTTTTGGGCAGTCGGTGCGAGCATGCTTGAGGCCTCCGCAGCAAGACCTCCAACCTTGTCGACTGCGCTGCTGAGTGGCTGAATTTGCGTCGCGGGTGATGGATCAAAATTAGAAATGGCGCTGCTTAACGCCACCGCTGTTTGACGAATGGCAGACTTGTCCGCCACAAACCAAACGTCTGCGGCTGCATGTTTTACCCCATCGGTCGTCTCATAGCTGGATGTCAAGCCCAACAGATTTCCGTTGTCCTTGCTCAACTCAGCCATGGCCTGAAGGTCAATTTTTGTGATTCCGAGTGCGTCCAGTGATTTAACTTCATCTGCGTTGCTGACGCCATCCGAGTTGTGGTCAACCCAAACTCCGAGGTGGGCAAAAACATCGTCGTCTTGGCTAATGCTACCGTCATGGTTGCTGTCCATTTCGCGAAGGGCTGCGTAGCCATCATCAGCATTGGCACCATTGGCCAGTTTGGTTGATGAGCCAAAGAGCTCAGATCCATCATTGATCACGCCGTCTTGGTTGATGTCCAGCACCAGCAGTCCGTCCTCTGGGCTAACCCAGCCTGTCTGTACCCTGATGTCTTGTGCAAAGACGTCAAACTTGACTCCGGCGGTAACACTCAGCGTACGCACGCCATCGCCGTTTAAGTCGAAGATGATCGGGGAGGCCAGAGCAAGTTGCGCCCTCTGTGAAGTAGAGAGCACAGCGATCTGACTGGTCTTCAAAGCGCTGACCTGTGGCATCGTAAGGGCCGCTATTTGGGTCGTGCTCAGGGCGGCTATTCCCGCTGTTGTCAGTGCGGCGACGCTGCCCGTGGTCAGAGCGGCAATCTGTGTCGGCTGGAGTGCCGCCACGCCTGCTGGGCTCATGGCGGAAATTTGGGTCGCCTTGAGTGCGGCTATCTGCGCGGTGGTCAGCGCCCCGATGGTGGCGGCGCTCAGTGTCTTCACTTGGCCGGTGGTCAAGGCTGCCACTTGGTCTGTAGTCAGTGCCTCAATCTGGATTGCTGTCAGCGCGCTCATCTGAGCCGAGCTCAGAGACGCTATTTGCGTCGTTTTCAGGGTGCTCAGTTGGCCACTGGTTAGCGCCGCCAGTTGTGTCGCCGTCAAGGCCGCCATCTGGGTCACTTTGAGGGCGCCGATCTGCTCGGGCGACAGCGCGGCCACGCTTGCCGTCGTCAAGGCAGCGACTTGTGTCGCGCTCAGTGCCGCCACACTTGCGGTGGTCAAGCCTGCGATTTGGGTGGACTGAAGCGCCGCAATCCCCGTTGTGCTGAGCGCTGCAATTTGGGTGGCCTTGAGCGCTGCCACCTGCGCGGTCGTCAGCGCCCCGAGCGTGGCTGTACCCAGGGTCTTCATTTGCCCTGTGGTCAAGGCGGCTACTTGCTCTGTCGTCAGTACGGCTAATTGAATTGTCGTCAGGGCTGCGATCTGGGCTGAACTCAGTGCGGCAACTTGTGTCGTCTTGATGGCGGTGACCTGCTCGGGGGTCAGCGCAGCGATGCCTGCAACGCTCAGGGCTGCGAGTTGAGTCGCTTTCAGCGCTGCCACACTGGCCGTGCTGAGGGCTGCAATTTGGGTGGTCTTGAGCGCTGCCACCTGCGC
>RFWA01000477.1 GCA_009922295.1 Betaproteobacteria bacterium | reverse complement strand
TTGCGCAGCGCATGCAAAGACACCACGCGCAAATTAGACAGACCCTTGGCACGGGCAGTACGGATGTAGTCTTCGCCCAGCACCTCCAGCATGGCAGAACGGGTCATGCGCGCGATCACCGCCAGCGGGTTGGTGCCCAGCACGATGGTCGGCAAGATCAGGTGCGCCAAGGTCGACCAAAAGGCGCCCTTGTCTTTGGACAAAAGCGAGTCAATCAGCAAAAAGCCGGTGGTTGGCTCAATGAAGTATTTGACGTCCAGCCTCCCTGACACCGGCGTCAGGTCCAGGGCCACCGAAAACAAGAGGATCAGCAGAAGCCCCCACCAGAAAATGGGCATGGAGTAGCCGGTGAGCGAGACGCCCATCACCCCATGGTCCAGGATGGAATTGCGCTTGACCGCCGCCAGGATGCCCGCCGGAATGCCCAGCAGCAGGGCAAACACCATCGCGCAGAGTGCCAATTCGATGGTGGCTGGAAACAGCGCCAAAAACTCGTTCAGGACCGGCTCATGGGTGATGATGGACTTGCCCAGGTCACCCTGCAGCACGCGGCCAATGTATATGCCGTACTGCACCAGCACCGGTTGGTCCAGACCGTAGGCCTTGAGCAGCGCCGCGTGCCGCACCGGGTCGATGCCGCGTTCACCGGCCAGGGTTTCGATCGGATCGCCCGGCACCATGCGGATCAAAAAGAACGCCAACAGCGTCATTCCGAGAAAAGTCGGGACGATCAGGCTAAGGCGGGTGAGGAGAAAGCGTAACAAGGGATCACTGTTCAGGGGTCAGACATTCTACTCAGGCCGGATCACGCGACATCACGCGGCAGCTGGTCAGCCAGCCCGGTCAGTTCCCAGCGCACCAGCGGCCACGGAATGATGCCTGCGGCGCCCACATCGGCGAAAAAATTAGCCAACACAAAGGCATCGCCCCGCTGACTGGCGTAGTCGCCCAGCAGACGATCAAGCAGGGCTTTGCCCGTGATGTAACTGCTGCCGTAGCCGGGTTGGCGCAGGTACAGGTGCTGTTCGAACTGAAGCAGGGGAAGGTCGGCCCGCATCCAGCCGCGCGGCGTATTCGCAACCTGGAAATCCATCGCCTGCTGCAGCGTGAATTCGTTGGCATGCAGGAACATCGATGCCAGGCCACGCGCCGCCCTTTGCGCCAGCAGGATCCACACCACCTCGCGCGAGCGCGGGTTGTCGTCATACAGACCGGCGTGCATCATCATCTCCTCCATGGCCGTCGCGAGGCCCTCAGCCCGGCTGTCGAAGATGTTGTAGAGCAGGGCGCCACGGCGTACCGGGCTGGCATGGGGAGCCTCACGCATCTGCGCCAGCTCGAACCAGTGGTACCAGTGGCACCACAGCGCCATGGGTTCGTGCTGGCGGGCTATGGCAAAGAAATGGCGGCTCTCTTCTGGGAAATAGCGCCCAACATGCGCACTCAGGGCTGGCGCCATATAGTCTTGCACGTGCAGGATTTGCTTGTCGCGCAAAAAGGCCATGTACTTGGCCACGCTCTGCGCCGCCCGGCGCTCGTAGTCCTCGGGGCTGTTGATCACCGCCAGCGGCGGCAGATGCCGGTTGCGGTGCTCTTCCAGCCTGAGCGAGGCCTGTGCCCGGGCCAACTCGCGCTGCAGCAGCGCCACCTCCTCGTCCCAGGTCATCGGCACCAGATGGACATGGCGCTGGCACCAGCTGTAGGCTTCCCGGCCGAGGCCGGAAGGCCCGGTTTTGCCGGCACCTTGCAGCGTCAGCCAGTCGGCGAACGCCAGTGTCGCGGCACGGGCCTGTTCGATGGCCGTCTGGAGCTCTGGCGCAGCCGGTGCGGTTCTTGCCGAAAGCGCGTCCAGGTCGTGGAGCTGGTTGCGGAACACATAGATGCCACCCAGCCAAAGGTCTTTGGCGTTACCCGTCAGGTTGTCACGCGCCTGCGTCAAGAGTGGTGGAATTGTGCGGAGCGCTGCCGCGAGTCGTGCGGCGTCGGCAAGGCTCAGCGGAAACTCATAGGTCCAGAGCTCGATCAAGGCATGGTGGCAAGGGCCCTCGTGATCAGGGGTGTCACTCTGTGCGCTCCAGATGGAGCGGTAGAAGGCAGGGTCGCGTGCCCAGGGCTGCAGCACCCGCAGGTTGAAATCTAGACCGTTCATTTCGGCGCGCAGTATCCGATGGTCAATTTGCTGTGCAACCGGCCAGTCGGCAGGGGTCAATGAGCTCAGCCGCTCCTGAAAAGCTGGCAACCTGTTTTTTTTGTCTTGCAGCGCGGGTGCACGGTAGTCCGGAACGCCATCACTGAGCAGGGGCGCTGCCTCGAAGGCGCGCCAATCAGCAAACA
>RFWA01000476.1 GCA_009922295.1 Betaproteobacteria bacterium | reverse complement strand
TCTACGGCCCGTGCCAGGTCGCAGGTGGCGTCTAGAAACCAGTCCTCACGGCCTTACAATCGCCCATGACGGGCCTTCCCGCATGGTAAAGCGGCCAACCGGGTCAGGTGGGGAACCAAGCAGCCCTAACTGTGGAGCCAGTGCCGGGGTCAGGCTCGTCAACCTCATTTCTTCAATTCGTTTTGTACCAACGATTTGCGATCGAACGCCTCGAAAAAGCTTCGGGGTCTTGGAACAGAGCCGTCACGCATGTTCCGCATAGAGGCGCACTTTACCCCCCTGAGGTAGAGCAAGTGCTTTACAGCTTCCCCCTGTTCAACCAGGTCAGTACCCCCTGGCCAGCTCGTCGGCCAGTGGCTAAACAGGCGGTGAGTAAATAGCCGCCTGTTGGCGCTTCCCAGTCAAGCATTTCACCGGCGCAGAACACGCCGGGAAGTACACCGACCATCAATTCGGTGTCCAGCGCTTCAAATCGCACACCACCGGCGCTGCTGATCGCCTCATCAATCGGACGGGGCTTTTCCAACTCGATAGGCAGGGCCTTGATGGCGGTGGCTAAGGCCGCCTGATCCTGCAGCTGCGCCTTGGTCAGGCACTCATGCAGGACAGCCATTTTGATGCCGTCTAGCCCGAGGCGGCTTTTCAGGTGGCTTGACAATGACCTCGATCCCCGCGGGTGGCTAACCTCAGCCGCGACCCGCGCCTGGCTCAGATCCGGCAACAGGTCTAACTTGAACTCGGCTCGCCCGTGCTGGCTGATGCAGTCCCGCAATTGACTTGAGGCGGCATAAATCAGGCTGCCTTCCACCCCTGTGGCGGTGGCGACGAACTCCCCCTTGCGCCGAAATGCAGGACCCGACTGAGGCCTCACTTCAATCGCCACCGATTTGAAAGCCTGCCCCGCAAAGCGGTCTTGGAAAAAAGGGCTCCATCCTCCGGACCGGTCAAAGCCGCAGTTGCTGGGCAGCAGTGGCGCGACAGACACACCACAAGCCAGCAGGTCCGGCACCCAGGCGCCATCGGACCCGAGCCGGGACCAACTGGCACCACCCAGCGCCAGAACCACGGCGTCGCCAGTCATCTCAACCTGGCCGGTTGGCGTGGCGAACTCCAGGGCGATGCCGTTAACCTCAGATTGAGTCAGCACGCCCGTCCAACGGTGCCGCATGTGAAACCGCACCCCAAAACCGCTTGCAGGGTGCCGCAGCCGCTGCAACCAAGCACGGAGCAGCGGCGCCGCCTTCATGTCGGTCGGGAAGACCCGCCCCGAGCTGCCGACAAAGGTGCTGACCCCCAGAGCGCTCGCCCAATCTCGCAGCGCTACTGGACCAAAGGCGTGCAGCAAAGGTATCAGCGCGGCCTGGCGCGCACCAAACCGACTTTCAAACCGTTCGATGGGCTCTGAGTGGGTGAGGTTGAGCCCCCCTTTTCCTGCCAGCAGGAACTTGCGCCCGACTGAGGGCATGGCGTCAAACAGTTCCACAGACACGCCGGCGGCGGACAGCACTTCGGCAGCCATTAAGCCAGCCGGGCCACCACCGACCACCAGCACTTTGCGCGGCCTGTCAGAACTCATGTTGTTTTTCCAGTACCACCATGGCGCCACGCGCCGTCAAAAAAGCCGCGTGCACCACGTCAGCAGGGTAAGCAGATTGCACCGCTTTCTGATATTGCCGCAACTGCGCCACCAAAGCGGGTTGTTGCAGTGGCGCCGCAGACGATTTGTAATCCAGCACCCACCAGTGACCCGCGTGGCCCGGGTCACGTCGCTGTACCAATCGGTCCAACCTAAGGGTTTGGCCGCAATAAACCAGAGTCACCTCGTTGCCGGCCCAACTCAAGATCTGCGGGTCCCAGGCCCAGGCGCCCTCGCCGTGCAAGATCGCCTCAGCCATGGCAGCCACCTGCGCGCCCTGCTCCGCGTCCAGGCCGAATTCCTGCGCCGCAGCGCGAACCGCAGGTGCCGAGCGCCCCCCCCACTCCAGCAATCGATGCATGGCCAAGCCCAGGCGCGCCAACACCGGTTCGGTCTGGGACAGAGCATCAGGGCCCACAGCAACTCCGGGCGTGCCGGTTTGCGCATCGGCTGACACGACCCCCGGCGGTCCAAGGGGCAAGACCTTCAGGTCAAAGCCACCGGCCAGGGGCACCCGGGCCTGGTTGGGGACCTGGTCCACAAGTGCAACTTCATCAGCCAGCGGCTCCAGCCGGCTCCACCAACTGCGCCCCGACGCCTGATAGGGTTCAATGCTGGAGACAGCCAGGGTATGGCGGGCCCGGGTCATGGCCACATACAGGGTGTTGAGTTCTTCTCGCTCCCGCTCACGCCGCTCGGCGGC
>RFWA01000475.1 GCA_009922295.1 Betaproteobacteria bacterium | reverse complement strand
GGGGCCTGTGGCCCTGGCCATTTTTTGATTCAACCCACGAAGCGCTTGCAGAGCGGATAAATGCCTGGAACGCTGAGAACCACGACAAGGTGTACACCAGCATGCATGAGGAATGCAAAGCCATGGTGCGCAGCCTAGGTGCCGCGGGCTTGCTTGACTACGCTGTGCCAAGTGGTGACGCACCCTTTGACGTTCGCTCGGTCTGCCTGATTCGGGAAGGGCTGACCTATCAGCATGCGCTTGCCGACGCGATGTTTGCGATGCAGGGCATAGGGACCATGGCGATCCGGCGTTTTGGCACCGAGGCGCAACGCGAACAGTATTTGGAGCCGTGCCGCCGGGGGCAGCGCATCGCTGCGTTTGCCTTGACCGAGCCAGAAACCGGGTCGGATGTGGCGTCGATGACCACCGAAGCGCGGCTTGATGGGTCGCACTACATTTTGAACGGCGCCAAAACCCTAATTTCAAACGCCGGTATGGCCGATCACTATTTGGTGGTAGCGCGGACCGGTGAAGCACCGGGCGCGCGCGGACTGACGATGTTTTTGGTCGATGCTGATACGCCCGGTCTTCACGTCAGCGACCCGATTGAATTCATCGCGCCGCACCCCGCGGCCAGCCTTCGCTTTGAAGACTGCAAGGTCCCTGTGGCCAACCGAATCGGGGAGGCGGGGCAGGGCTTCAAGGCTGCCATGGCCGCCTTCGATATTTTCCGACCTTCGGTCGGCGCCGCTGGTGTGGGGCTAGCGCGTCGCGCCCTGAATGAGACGCTGGCTCACACAGAACAACGTCGCTTGTTTGGTAAGCCCATGCACGGCCTTGAAGGCGTGCAAATGGCATTGGCGGACATGGCCACTGATTTGGAGGGCGCAGCCCTGCTGGTTTATCGGGCGGCATGGGCGCACGACGTCCGTGGGGAACGCGGCGCCTATGAGGCCTGCATGGCAAAACTGGCAGGTAGCGAGGCGGCTGGCCGAATCGTGGACCGTGCAGTGCAATTGCTAGGGGGTAAGGGCGTGACGCGTGGGCATATCATTGAGCAGCTTTACCGTGAGGCTCGCCCGATGCGCATTTACGAGGGCGCTTCAGAGATTCAAAAGTTGGTCATCGCGCGCAACCTGATCAAGAGCCACGCGCAGCTCGGTTGATGTGACGTTGAGCATCAGCATGCAGAGAAACCGCTCATGACACTTCAGTTGTGCAGCAGGTCACTGCCGTGATCAGAGACAAGACGGCGATCGTTGGGCTTGGTGCGACGCCCTACTACAAGCGTGGTACGTCCGCACCTCAGACGCTTGAGGAACTGGTCGGTAAGTCCATCTTGGCAGCCGTGCATGATGCTGGGCTGAAGGTGCAGGATATTGATGGGTTTGCCTATTTTGCCGGCGGCTTTGATACGGCGCTGGTGGCTGAGACATTGGGCATACCGGAAATCCGGTTCTCTGCGACGCTGACAGGCACCGGCGGCGGCTCAGCCGGCGCCATTGGACTTGCTAGCTCTGCCATCGTGAGCGGCCAGGCCGAAGTTGTGGTCTGCGTTGGTGCGAATCAGCAAGGTGCGCAGCGCTTTGGATCGATCACTTCGGCCTATCCAGCCACGCCAGAAAACGCTTTCTTTTCAGCGGCCGGCTTGGTGGGGCCAGGCCATATGTTTGCTTTATTGGCCCGCAGGCATATGCACCTTTACGGCACGACCCGGGAGGATTTCGCTGAGGTCGCCATGTCAACGCGGGCTAACGCGGTGACCAATCCTAATGCGACGCTGCGTCAGCCGATGGCCCTTGAGGACTACTTCAGTGCACCGATGCTTGCCGACCCGCATTGCTTGTATGATTTCTGCCTTGAAAACGACGGTGCTGTCGCAGTCATCGTGACCTCTGAGGAACGTGCGCGGGACTTGCGCCAGACGCCCGTGCGCATTCTGGCTGGCTGCCATGGTGGTTCGCGAGATTGGGGCCGCTCCATCTATTGGATGAATATGCCAGATGAAAGCTTTGCATCCTCAGGGCACGCAGCAGTTGCCAAGCGTTTGTATGCTGCCGCTGGTGTAGACCCTAAAGACATTGATGTGGCCCAAATCTATGACCATTTCACCTCGCAAGTCATCATGCAGCTGGAGGACTATGGATTTTGCGAGAAAGGCGAGGGCGGCCCCTTCGTGCGAAGTGGCGCAATCCGTCTGCAAGGCGGTCGCTTGCCAGTCAACACTGACGGCGGCCAGCTGTCTTGCGGCTATGTCTGGGGCATGACGCACGTGCGGGAGGCTGTGGAACAGTTGCGCGGTAGGGCCGTTAACCAGGTCGAGGGCGCCCGGCTGGCGTTGGTGACCGGAGGGCCATCC
>RFWA01000474.1 GCA_009922295.1 Betaproteobacteria bacterium | reverse complement strand
GGGAGGCACGTGCCTCCCTTTAACTTCAAAAAGGCAATTCTCAGCCCATCTTGCAGCCGGCACCACTGTCAGCCAGCGCCTTTGCAGCAACGCCGATGACTTTGTTCTCCTTGTTCTGGACCACCCGAAGGTAGATATCCTGGATGGGGTTGTGCGACTTGCTCATGGTCCATTTGCCACGCGGGCTGTCAATCGTCACCGTTTCCATCGCCTTGTAAAGCACGGCTTTGTTGTTGAGGTCCCCCTTGACGGCGTTGGCGCCATGGACAAGCAACAGGCCTGTGTCGTAGCCCTGCACCGCATACACATCAGGTTGCATTTTGAAGGTTTTGGCATATTCCAGGCGAAATGCCTTGTTGCGTGGCGTCTCGATCGAGTCGCCGTAGTGCAGCGTGGTCATCACGCCTTCAGCGGCGGGGCCTGCTGCGTCCAGCATGCCTTCGGTTAAAAATCCGGAGCCATAAAGCGGGATTTTGTCCTTGAGGCCGGCTGCAGCGTAGTCGATCATGAATTTGGCCGAGGCGCCGCCCGCAAAGAAACAGGCGACTGCATCAGGCTTTAGCGCCGCAATTTCAGTCAGCAGGGCTTGGAACTCGACATTGGGGAAGGGCAAGCCCAATTCCTTGATGATGGTGCCGCCAGCCGCCAGGTAGCCTTCTTTGAAGCCTTCAAAGGCCTCGTCACCAGCCGCGTACTTCCAGGTGATCCAGACCGCACGTTTGTGACCCTTTGCCACCATGGCAGCACCCAAGGCCCGGGTGGGTTGGGAGTTGGAAAAGGAGGTGCGGAACACGTTGGGAGCGCATTGTGCGCGGGTGGCCATGTGCACGCCCGCGTTGGGGATCAAGCACAGCACGCCACTGTCTCGAGCCACTTTGTGGATGCCCATTTGGACGCCGGAGTGCACTGTGCCGATCAGGACATCGACCTTGTCACGCTGCACCAATTTGTTGGCGTTTTCAATACCCTTTGCTGGCTCAGACTCATCGTCCACCTTGAAATACTCGATCTCCCGCCCACCTAGCTTGCCGCCTTGTTCATTGATGGCCAAGCGGACACCGTTCTCGATGGCTACCCCAAGTTGGGCAAAAGTGCCGGTGTAGGGCAGCATCAGCCCGACGCGAAGCTTGCCGCTCTGTGCATTTGCCATTTCTGGCAGCAACAGCCCAGTGCTGGCTGCGCCTATGACAGCCGCACTTCGGGTCAGGACGAGGCGGCGGGTGGTTGGGGTTGAATTCATGTGATTCCTTCTGTTTGAGCAAGGTGAGTTTGAGAACCGCTCTATCCTAGGGCAGGTTACTCGTGTTGGGGCAGAGAGAAAACCCGATAGTCGCCCGAACTTATCATGAAATGCAGTAAATTGCATTTTTTCGGAAAGATGAATTATGGTGCATATATGCAGAGTGAGCTGCAGAACACATTAGCCGGTTAGGACTTTGATGCACACTTGTGCAAACGCTTTATTGGAACGCTGACTTGACACCATCGCAACTACCGCTCGGCTTTGACCTGCCAAATAGCACCCCCGTTACGCCGACCCCTGGGCCCCGACGGACCCCGCAAAAAACCAAAGGCGCGCACGATATGCCGGCTATGGCCGACCTATTGGCCCGTCATCCCGACTACCGGGTCCTGCGCCGCCTGGTGCCGGTTACGCATTTCGCAAGCTCCAGCGCGGGGCCGCTGCTCAGGTTGGTGATTCTCGACACAGAAACGACGGGTTTGAGTCACGCCAAGGACCGCATCATTGAACTGGCCATGCTGCGGGTCGATGTGGACACTCTGACCGGCCTGCCTGTGGGCGACGTCCAAATCTACGATGGCCTGGAAGACCCGGGCCAACCCATTTCGCAGGAGGTGAGACAAATCACGGGCATCTCCGACGACATGGTCCGTGGGCAAGCGCTGGACATGGCGCGCGTTGATGCCTTGTTGGCCGATGCCGATCTGGTGGTGGCTCACAACGCTGGCTTTGATCGGCCCTTTTGTGAGGCGCGCTGCCCCGGCTTTGCCGCGCTGCCGTGGGCCTGTTCGTTTGCTGATATCGAATGGAAGAAAGAAGGCCGAAGTTCTGCCAAGCTAGAGCATCTGGCCCTGCATCAGGGCCTGTTTTATGAGGCCCACCGGGCTGAGGTGGATTGTCACGCCCTACTGGCGGTCTTGATGGCGCCGCTAATCAGTGACGGCAAAACCGGACTGGCCCGCCTGGCGGACGCCGTTGCGTCGCCGAGTTTTCGTTTGCTGGCCACACAGGCGCCTTTTGACGCCAAGGATGTGCTCAAGGCGCGAGCCTACCGTTGGGATGCCGAGAAGCGGGTATGGCACACACGACTGAAGGATGAAGCGCAAT
>RFWA01000473.1 GCA_009922295.1 Betaproteobacteria bacterium | reverse complement strand
TGACCGGCGATCGCCGTGCCGGCCTGCTACAGCGCGGAAGCCTTGGCCGCACCCGGATCGTCACCCCGGCCACCTTTTGCACCAAAGCTCTTTAAGCGGGCGAGTACTTCACCGTTGCGCCAGCTCAATGGCGGCATGCAGTGTACGGACAATTGGCGTACGATATCGGTATGTCCAGTGTTGACTTCGGAGACCAATATGCAAACCAATCGTGATGTGGCCGCCAGAACGCGTGGTGCTCGCCTGGAGGCGCGTATCAGCGCAGAACAAAAGGCGCTGTTTCAGCAGGCCGCAACGCTGTCCGCCCGCACGCTCAGTGAGTTTGTGGTGGCCAGTGCGCAAGAGGCTGCCACCCGGATCATCCAAACACACGAAACCATCGCACTGACGCGCGACGAGCAAATCCGGTTTGTGTCTGCTTTGCTTGCCGCACCCGCGCCGAATGAGCGTCTTAGCCAGGCTGCAAGCCAATATCGCGCACAGATCGGGTTGTGAGTGCCTTGGTGCCAGTCGACTGGCGTATCGAGCCTCTGCAAAAAAGCCATGGTCGCGAAGCCTTCAGCTGCGGGCACATCGCCTTGGACCGGTACCTACAGCATCAGGCGCGGCAAGATGCGCAAAGCCAGGTTGCGGCCGTCTTCGTGGCAGTCAGGCCACCCAATTCCAAGGTCTTGGGGTTTTACAGCTTGTCCGCATCGAGCATCCACCTTGGCGACCTGCCGCCGGAACTGGTCAGGAAGTTGCCCCGATGTCCGCATTTACCAGTCACTTTGTTAGGGCGCTTGGCCATCGACCAGGCCTGCAGAGGGCAAGGACTGGGGCAGTTTTTATTGCTGGACGCCCTTTATCGAAGTCTGCAAGCTGCCGCATCCATTGCGGCCATGGCTGTGGTGGTTGACGCCAAGGACGCTACGGCTGCCGCGTTTTACCAGCGCTACGGGTTTGTGCAACTCTCAGCGTCCGAAGGCCGGCTGTTTCTGCCCATGAAGACGGTTGCGGCTCTGTTTTAGCAATGAGCGCTGAGTTTCCGGTAAAGTTGCATCAATCTGACCTGTCTGGTCTGATTTTTAGAAAAAGGAGGTGCGTTATGCAAACCTGGCAAATGCAAGCCGCAAAGGCGCGGTTTTCTGAGCTGGTGAAACATGCGGCGGACAGCGGCCCGCAAGAGATTACGCTCCACGGTCGCTCGGTGGCTGTGGTGGTGTCACGCGAGCTGTTTGACCGACTGAGTGGCAACCCCGATTCACTGGTGGACTTCATGCAGCAATCGCCCCTGTGCGGGCAAGACGACCTGCAATTTGAGCGCGACGCCACCCTGCCGCGTGAGGTGACTTTTTGAGCTATCTGGTGGACACCAACGTGCTGTCTGAACTGCGGCGCAAGCAGCCACAGCCCAAGGTTGTGGCGTGGTTTACCCAAAGGCCACGCCAGACGCTGTACCTGAGCGTGCTGACACTGGGGGAAATCCGCAAAGGCATAGAAAGGCTGGACGCAGCGCGACAGCAGCCCTTGCTGGACTGGCTGGAAGTGGAACTGCCCAACTATTTTTTGGGCCGCTTGTTGGCGATTGACGCCCACACGGCCGACCGCTGGGGCCGCCTACTGGCCAGCGCGGGCCGCCCCTTGCCTGCGGTGGACAGCCTGCTGGCTGCCACTGCGCTGCAACACGACCTGACGCTGGTGACACGCAACACCGCAGACTTTGCGGGCACCGAGGTGCGGCTGATCAACCCTTGGAACGGGTAGCCGCTGGCTAGGGTCAGATGGGGCGAGCCTCGTGCGGGTACGCCTCACCGGCCAAAAATCACCCCCAGCAGCACGATGGCAACCACCAGCCACACCACCCAGCCCAAGCCACCGCCTTTGCCGCCGCCATTGTTGTCCAGCCGCTCCCGGTACGACAGGCCGGTGCCCGGGATGCCCACGGTGCCAGTGGCTTTACCGTCCTTGAGGTTAACCGACGCGCCGGGGCTGCCCACCGTCCAGGAGGTGCCACTCTTGCTCAGGTTCAGGGTGAGCCCTTTGAAGATTCGGATGCGCTTTTGGAAACGGAAACCCATGGTGTGTCCTCTTTGGGCCGGTGACTTGGCCGGCTGTATGTGGCCCATTATGGGTGGAGATGGGCTCAGGTGGTGAGCTTGGTGGGGACGTTTGGGGTTACTTCTCTTGAGATGGCGTGCGGAATTCGACAGGGGCTGGCGCTTCTGTGTGGCGCGGCAGAGCGGCTGTGGGTGGGTCTACCGATGGCTGCTGCCGACCCATCTCGGCCATCCACAACTGAAATCGAGACGCCTCAAAGCGGTCAGTCAGGGATCACGCCATGAATTGTTGGACTTGATGGAAAGGCACTGACGCGAACGGGGAATCGCG
>RFWA01000472.1 GCA_009922295.1 Betaproteobacteria bacterium | reverse complement strand
TAAAAAAGGACTCGCGCAATCCAGCGCAATCATGGTGAACTATCTTTACGAGCTGAATGCCATTGAATCTAACAACGAAAAGTTTTTAAAGAAGATCGTGGTGTATTCGAAGAACTTAGATAAGTTGTTTTAAGCGGGAACGTCCTTTGCCTCATAATTTGCATAGTTTCAAAGTGTCTGTTGTCATGTATGGAAATAGATTGAACTTGTGTAGAGTGCTTCGCTTCAAGGACCAAGTGGCAGCGGCGACCGCACGCGCATGGGAAGCACGTCCACCGGAATTGGTGTTGTTTTCAACAACTCGAGCGACGACTTTGGGATCGGCTCCAAAAAATCTAGAAATGACTTAGACGATTTTTAGCTTACCTGCCCGGAAGTAGGATTGAACGAATTCACCACATTAAGCGTGCTGTCGAGCCGCATTTCCATTCAGCGGATCTTTCTGACCGGCACCGTACTAGGAAACACGCCACGCGCTGCGTTCTGCACAAGAGCCAGCCCTTTCGTGTAGTACTGAGAGGTTAGTTGGGAAAGCTTCTTGCGCTTTTCAGCCCGCTCTTTTGGTAAGTCGGTAGACTTAAGGAATCTCTGCAAAACCTCCAGCTACGTCTTGTAGGAACTCCCCTTTTGCTATAAAATACATAGCATGAAACAAGCCACCTTGCCGCTGAGCCTGAACGTCAAGAAAACCCGCAAAGCCGAGTTCCTCGCTCAGATGGAGCGGGTGGTGCCTTGGGCTGAACTGGTCGCACTCATTGCGCCGTACTACCCAGAGGGCAAGAACGGCCGACCGCCCTTTGCCTTGGAGACGATGCTGCGCACGCACTTCCTGCAGCTGTGGTTCACCCTGTCTGATCCGGCCATGGAAGAAGCCTTCTTCGATGTACCCCTGTACCGGGAGTTTGCACAACTGCCCGAGTTCACCCGGCTGCCCGATGAATCCACCATCCTGCGGTTCCGCCATAGGCTGGAGAAACACAAACTGGCCGAGCAGGTGCTGGGCGTGGTCAACGGCATTCTGAGCCAACGCGGCCTGCTGCTCAAAACCGGCACCGTGGTCGATGCCACCTTGATCGCAGCACCCACCTCTACCAAAAACCAAGACAAGGCCAGAGACCCCGAGATGCATTCGAGCAAGAAGGGTAATCAATGGTACTTCGGGATGAAGGCCCACATCGGCGCCGATGCCGACTCCGGGCTGGTGCACAGCGTGCGCGGCACTGCAGGCCATGTGGCTGATATTGCCGAGGGCAACACCCTGCTGCATGGCCAGGAGACGGTGGCCTTTGGTGATGCGGGCTACCGCGGTATCGACAAACGTGCCGATGCAAAAGCGGATGTCACTTGGCACGTGGCCATGCGCCCGGGCAAGCGCAGAGCGCTCAACAGGCAAGACGAGGCGGATGCCCTGCTCGACAAGGCAGAAAAGCTCAAGGCCGCGATTCGGGCCAAAGTGGAGCATCCGTTTCGGGTGATCAAGCCCTGATGGCCATGTCAAATTCCCCCACCCGTGGCCACCCCAAATTCCCCCAGGCAGGACGCCTAGATTATGACGACACGGTGGTTATGGCGATGCGTGCTGCGGCCTCCTTGAGGCGGTAGCTCTTGCCCTCGAACTCCAACATGACTGCGCGATGCATGAGGCGGTCCAGGATGGTGCTGGCCATGGTGGCATCACCCAGGTACTTGCCCCAGTCCTGCACCACCCGGTTGGATGTCACGACGATGGGTCTGCGCAGCTTATAGCGCTGGTGCACGATGGCCTGCAGGACCTCGGCGGCGTGCTCGCTCATGCGCCTGGCCAGGAACAGGTCATCGAGGACGAGCAAGTCCGGGGCGACCCAGCCCTTGAGCAACTCGGTGCGCTCTGCGTTGCTGGCCAAGGCGTAGTGGGCGAACTCGGTGTCGGCCTCCAGGTAGCGAACGTCGTAGCCCTGCAGCGTGGCCTGGTAGGCCACGGCCTTGGCCACATGGCTCTTGCCAGTGCCGGGCTTGCCGATGATCAGCGCGTTGGCGCCCTCGCCGATGAACTTCAGGGTGTGCAACTCGAAGCAGGCGCTGCGCGGCAGCTTCGGATTGAAGCGCCAATCGAAATCCGCCAACGAGGGCCGCTCATCCAGGCCCGAGCGCTTGAAGCGGCGCTCGGTCAGGCGTGAGCGACGCCGGTCGAGTTCGTCCTGGAGCATGGCGGCGAAGGTCTCCAGGAACGGCTCCTGGGCGGCCTGGGCCTGCATGACGCGGGTGGACAGGGTCTCGGCAATGCCCGACAGGCGCAACTCGCGCAGGGCGCGCTCAATATCGACCATGTTCATGTCCGCTCTCCTTGCTCGGTGGTATTGGTGTCATCGGTGTCATTGGCGGCGGTGGCGG
>RFWA01000471.1 GCA_009922295.1 Betaproteobacteria bacterium | reverse complement strand
CCTGTTGCACAACGCCATCAAGCACTGCCCACCTGGCGGGACCCTGAAAGTGAACTTGCACAGCGCGGACCAACAGGGCCAGCTGTGCATCAGCGACAGCGGGCCCGGCATTGGGGCCGAACTGCGCGAGCGCCTGTTTCAGCCTTTCTCTGCCGGCGAGGCCCGCAGTGGCTCGGGCCTGGGGCTGGCGATCTGTGATGAGATCGTGCTGGCCCTGGGCGGCCGTATCAGCCTGGATAACCGGGTCAGCGATGGGCGTATCTGCGGGCTGGACGCCACAGTGCAGCTGCCGCTAGCGGACAATGTTGCCGCATGAACACCACCCTCTTGAATACCCTGCGCACCCTGCCACTGCCTCTTTCACTGGCCCTGGCCCTGACCTGCACCCTGCCCGCCGGGGCAGTTACCCCAGTTGCACCACCTAAACCCACTGCCACACCCGCCGCCAACTGCCCTGCCCTGTGGCAACAACAGTTCAAGCGCTTGCAAGACGAGGCGCCGCAAGCCCTGTGTCAGTACGCCGGCAAAGTGGTGCTGGTGGTCAACACCGCAAGCTACTGCGGCTTCACCGGCCAGTACCAGGGGCTTGAAGCCCTGTACGCCCGCTACCAGGCCCGCGGCCTGGTGGTGCTGGGCTTTCCGTCGAACGATTTTGGCCAGCAGGAGCCGGGCTCGGGCAAGGAGATTGCCGACTTTTGCTTCAACACCTATGGCGTCAAGTTCCCCATGTTCAGCAAGACCGTGGTAGTTGGCACTGGCCGCAGCCCCCTGTATGCCGCCCTGGCCAAGGCCAGCGGAGAGGCTCCGCAGTGGAACTTTCACAAGTACTTGGTGGACCGCCAGGGTCGCGTGACGGGCAGCTTTGCCAGCGGTGTGACGCCGGATGACAAGCGCCTTTTGGCGGCGATCGAGCGGGTGCTGTAATGGATCGACTGCGCATCGACAAGTGGCTGTGGGCGGCCCGTTTTTACAAAACCCGAAGCCTGGCCTGCGACGAGATCGACAAGGGCCGGGTGCAGGTGAACGGCGTGGCCGTCAAGCCGGCGCGCGAGCTCAAGGCCGGCGACACGGTTCAACTGCGCCAGGGCGCCCACCTGCGCACGGTGCTGGTGGAGGGCATCAGTGACAGGCGCGGTGGTGCCCCCGAGGCGGCCCTGCTTTACACCGAGACCGCTGAATCAGTACAAGCCCGGCTGGCGGCCGCCGAGCAGCGCCGCTTGGCGCCAGAGCCCGCGCTCAGCCTGGTGCACGGCCGCCCAACCAAGCGCGACCGCCGCGAGGGCGAACAGGCACGTGGCTGGGGCGACCGCTGGAGTGCCTCGATCGATACGAACGGCTGAGCGTTGACGCCGACCGATCGCTGCCCACCTTGGGGGTATGTCGACCAAAAGAAAAAAGCTTAAGTGAATCAATCACCTAGGGCTGTATTCGGCGGCCCTGAACATACTTTATATCCACAGGTCCGTCACTTCGGCTTGACCGCTGACAGCACCAAGGCTACTGCAGTCAGCGACTCGTACTCTCAAGGCTGCTGCCTGCCGCCGGTGTTTCGCATGACTTTTTCGCGCACCTCACGCAGCACTGCGGCAATGTCGTCTGGGTTAGCTAGGTGCTCAAGCAGGGCCGCCGTAAACGGGTAGTTTCGTCCAGGCACACAATCCAAAGCCGTTTGCCCGTCCTTGGCTAACATCCTCGGCGAGGCATTCCAAATCAACGCGGAACCGTTTTGATCGGCAGCACCGCCACCGTCAATTGGGATCGGTCAACAGGGCTTAAATTCAACAAAACCCTTCGGAGCAAGCTCAGGTACTGGCGATCATCGGTTTTGCCGAAGTCTGCCGCAAACAGCGGCTTGGGTGAAGTCATGATGATCAGCAGTTCGTCGCCAAACGGCGCAGAAATGGTGTAACGCTGGGTATTGGATGGAAGCTTCAAGGTCTGCCCACGGGGGTACTGTCGCCCGTGTACCAAAGGGACTTGGTCACCATTGGCTTGCAAATAGCTCACGTACAAGTACCCACCGGTGTTTTGAGGCGTGATCTCAAAAGCAAATTGATCGCCATCCCGCAGCAAACTCCCCTTGTTGTTACTGGCTCCTGCAATCGTCGCAGACAGCAGCTTGGGGTCTTGTTTGACGGAGGCCAAGGTCAGGTAGGCCTCGCATTGCGGCCATGGCGCGACGCTTAAGGCTTGCTGAACATCACGCACTCCGGGAACCAAGCTGATGGATCGCAGTAGATCACCCAATCTATCGGTGGACCCTGTGAAGCCGCGTAAGACCACGTCCCCGTTGCTGGCAACTTGCGGATCGATGGAACTGCATTCCATGGGCGCCGTGAGTTGGCGCACCTGCTGGCGAATTTCATCCAA
>RFWA01000048.1 GCA_009922295.1 Betaproteobacteria bacterium | reverse complement strand
GTGTCGATTACCGGCGCCGCACCTTCGAGCAGCTTAAGCTGTACCACACGCCTCTGGGCGCTGTGGCCGAACAGGCGATGGACGAGGCCTTTGACCGTCTAGCCGAGTCGCAGGATGAAGATCCCGTGCTGCAGATCGAGGCCCGGCAGATCCGGGCCCGACGCAGGGCGGGCGGCCTGGTCTGGTTTGATTTCAAGACACTGTGTGGCGGACCGCGATCGCAAAATGACTATCTTGAGCTCGCCTCCCAGTTCCATACTATTTTTTTGAGTGACGTGCCCCAGATGCAAGTGCGGATGGCGTCAGAGGCGCGGCGTTTCACTTGGCTGATCGACGTGTTGTATGACCGCCGGGTCAAGCTCATTATGTCGGCCGAAGTCGCGCCTGAGATGCTTTACACCGAGGGGCCCTTGGCACATGAGTTTCCGCGAACAGCGTCTCGCCTTAACGAGATGCAATCCGCTGAATTCCTGGCGCTGGAGCGAAGATTGGTAGATACCCGGCTCACATGACCCATATTCTCTTTTTTGTTCTGATGTTGATGGCCCAGGCAGCGCCTGGGCAACCGACGTCGGGTCTGGCGCCTGCCCCGATGGATGTTGACGCCGAGCGACGGCGGATCCAAGTTGAACGCTTGCAAGAGGCCGAACGTCACACCCGACAAGAAATGGCCTGCTACGCTCGTTTCGCGGTCACCGATTGTTTGTTGACCAACAGTGCGCAACGCCGGAAAATTCTGGATCAACTGCAAAAGCAAGAGTCCGCTATCCAGGCGCAGCAGCGCAAGGAGAGAGCTTTTGAGCAGCTGCAACGTGTGAGCGACAAGGCGGCGGCTAAGGACAGCGCCCCCGCTGCCGACCCGTGAGTGTTCCCGAACGGCTTGTCCCATGATGCTGCTACAGCAGGTGCGAGCCGCTTTTGCGGAGGCCGGCACCTTGTCGCAGATGGTCGACGAGTTTCGTCCTCGGCAAGGCCAGTCCGACATGGCGGCGGCTATTGCCAGCACGCTGGAGTCCGGTGGTGTTCTGGTGGTCGAGGCCGGTACGGGCATCGGCAAGACTTTCTCATACCTGGTGCCGGTGCTGCTCAGTGGCCAGCGGACACTGGTGTCGACCGCCACCAAAACCCTACAAGATCAGTTGTTCAGCCGAGACTTACCTCGGCTGATTAGGGCGCTCTCCCTGCCAATCCGGGTAGCCGTGTTAAAGGGGCGCGCCAGTTACCTTTGCCTGTATCGGCTGAAATTAGCGCGGGAACGGGTAGACCTCACCGATCAGCCGGCGATGACTGGCGTGGCACGCATTGAGCTTTGGGCCCAAGCCACCCAAACCGGAGACTTGGCAGAAATACCGGGTCTTGATGAGCGTTCGTCCCTGATACCCATGGTGACCTCCACGCGTGAAAATTGCTTAGGCTCACCGTGTCCGAGCTGGCGGGACTGCTACGTCAATCAAGCCCGGCGTGAGGCGCTGGCCGCTGACATTGTGGTGGTGAATCACCATCTGTTTTTTGCTGATCTGGCGGTTCGGGAGTCTGGTGTGGCAGAGCTATTGCCGACCGTGAATACCGTGATATTTGATGAAGCGCATCAACTGAATGAAACCGGGGTTCTGTTTCTGGGGCACCAGCTTGGCACGGCACAGTTACTGGATTTTTCTCGGGACCTCCTGGGCCTAGGCGTGCTGCACGCGCGCGGGTGGTGCGATTGGCAGCAACTCGCCTCTGACCTGGAGCATGCCACCCTCGATTGGCGCATGCTGGTAGGGCGGCAACCGACAGCCACAAAATTGCGCTGGCTCAGCCAGGCACCCGAAACACTGCATGAGGCCAGTTGGCAGGAGGCGATGGCAGCAGTTGCCAATGCTTGCGGTAAGGCCTCTCTGGCACTGTCACAGGTCAGCGAAGCTGAGCCCGAGCTATCCCGACTTGCCACGCGTGCACTGGCGTTCACCGAACGGCTGGCTGGCTTCATGGCCCCATGCGAAGCAGGTGCGGTCCGTTGGCTTGAGGTTGGTCCTCACCTTAAGCTGATTGAGACACCTCTCGATATTGCCGATACGGTCAAGGCCAGACTGCTTAGGGAAAGGGATGACCCTCCTGACCGTCGCGCCTGGATTTTCACTTCTGCGACTTTAGGTGATGACCCAGGCCTGACCTGGTTTACCGAGCCTTGCGGGCTTGCCAACGCGACGATTCTGAAGATCCAGAGTCCGTTTGACTACGCCGCGCAGGCTGGCTTGTACATCCCGGCGCACTTGCCCAAGCCGCTTGCGCGCGACCATAGCGAACAGGTAGCCCGCTTTGTCGCGCAGCACGCGCCGATACTGGGTGGTCGCACGCTGGTGCTGACCACCAGTCTGCGTGCCCTGCAAGTCATCAGTGGGTTGCTGCAGCAGCAGTTTTCCAGCACGCAAGGGCTGCACATTCTGGTGCAGGGCCAAGGGCCTAAGCGGGAATTGATCCAGCGCTTTCGTGAGGGTAACGAGGCGGGTGGTCCGGGTTGCGTGCTGCTGGCATCCGCGTCTTTTTGGGAGGGAGTGGACATCCCCGGTGCCGCCTTGCAGATGGTGGTCATCGACAAGCTGCCCTTTCCGTCGCCCGGTGATCCGCTGGTGGAGGCCCGCGCACAGAGGCTTGAGGCCGCAGGGCGCAAAGTATTCAAAGACTATTATTTGCCAGAGGCTGCAGTGGCGCTGAAACAGGGGGCGGGCCGCCTGATCAGGCACGAAACCGACCGCGGTGTGCTGGTCGTGTGCGACACCCGCTTAAGCAGCATGGGCTATGGTCGACGGCTGCTAGCCAGCTTGCCGCCGATGCGGCGTTTGGCCGCTCCGGAGGATTTTCTTGCTTTTTTGGCAGGCCTTACCAAACCTTCCACCAAGGATCAGTCCTGGCCTTAACTCCCCCCGTGAGGTGGGGCGACTGAGGGTAATTTTTGGCCAAGATCCTTTGTGCGTCGTCACGTAGCTGGTTCATTCCCAAGGCATCGTAGGATTTGGCCAAAATCATCAGGGCCTCTTCCACTGATGGCGTATTGGCGTGGTCAGCAACTGCTACCTGAGCCCGGTTGATGGCTGCCAAATAAGCGCCCCTGGCAAAATAATAACGGGCGACATGCACCTCGTAGTCGGCGAGAGAGTTGGTGATGTAAGCCATGCGCTGGTTGGCGTCAGGGGTGTAGCGTGACTGGGGGAATCGTGTGACCAGGTCTTTGAAAGACTCAAACGATTCCTTGGCCGCTTTTTGGTCCCGCTCGGACAGATCTTGCCGGGTTATGGCGGAAAACATACCTAGATCGTCATTGAAATTGACGATCCCCTTGAGGTAGAGCGCGTAGTCAAGGGCAGGGCTGGCCGGGTGCAGCTTCAAAAAACGCTCTATGGTAGCCAGCGCCTGGGCTTGCTCCCCAGCTTTATAGTGCCCATAGGCCTTTTCAAGCTGAGCCTGCTGGGCCAGAGGTGTTCCAGAAGCACGCCCTTCCAGCTTTTCAAATAAAACGATGGCTTTGTCGTAGGCCCCGGCCGCCACCTCATCTTTGGCTTCGGCGTAGATCTTGCTCGGGCTCCAGCCCGCAGTAGAGTCCACAGGCGGGGCGGAGCAGCCTCCCAGAAGCACAGCGAGACTGGCCGCCACCGCAGCGATGACCACCGATAATTTGGCTCGAAGCATGAAGGATATCTTTCTTGAACAGAACCGAACGAATTATATCGAGCGAGGCAGCTGATGACGGGCTTGACGAGCAGGCAGAGGCCGGGTTGGATGCCGAACTTCGGGTCTGGGTAGCTGGCGCCCATCAGCATGGGCATCGCCTTGACCGGACGCTAGCGGAACTCGTGCCTGAGTTTTCACGCAGTTATCTTCAGCAGTTGATTGTGCTGGGTGCTGTGACGGTCAACGGCGCCGCGATCAGCAAGCCGGCGGCCAGGGTCAAGGTCGCAGACACTGGGACGGTTGAACTGCGGCCTACGCCGCAAAGCCAGGCCTTTAAGCCAGAGCCGATGGCGCTCGATGTGGTTTACCAGGATGAGCATGTGATGGTGATTAACAAGCCAGCGAATCTGGTGGTGCATCCCGCGCCAGGCAATTGGAGTGGCACCCTGCTCAACGGCCTGCTGGCTCTGGATGCCGCCTTCATGGACCTGCCTCGTGCGGGCATTGTGCATCGGCTGGATAAGGACACGAGCGGCTTGATGGTTGTGGCCCGAACTCGCTTCGCCATGGACGCCCTTGTGCGCGCAATTGCAGCGCGCGATGTCCAAAGGCGTTATCTGGCATTGGCCCACCGGCGATGGGCAGGCGCTGGCCGCCAGGAGGTTCAGGCTGCTATCGGGCGGGACCCCCGTAATCGGCTGAGGATGTCAGTCGTCGATCTGAACCAGCACGCGGGCAAGCCAGCCAGAACAGACATCGAGTTGCTACAGAATGCCGAGGCTACTTGCCTCGTGAGATGCTCCTTGCATACCGGCCGGACCCACCAGATCCGCGTTCATCTGGCTTGGCTGGGCCACCCCTTACTGTCTGATGAGACCTATGGCGGAGCCGGTGCTGCTGGAATTAACCGACAGGCACTGCATGCCGTCCAACTGGCCTTTAGCCATCCTGTGACTGGTCAAGCCTTGAGCTTTAGTGCAGACCCTCCGACCGATTTTCTGACGGCAATGGCCTTGTTGGGCCTGCGCTACAATTTGCTCTGACCGCAAGCGCGCCCGACGCTGCGTCGATCTATCGTCCCAAGCGCCGCAGTTGATCGTTTCTGCCAGAAGCGCCGACTTGAATCACCCTGATTTCGCACCCAACAGGTGCCCGACCCGGACTTGCCATATCATGAACTCGGTTGATGCCAAGCGCGTTTTGGAGACCGCCTTGATTTGCGCCCAACAGCCCCTGCAGTTGCGGGATCTACGCGCTTTGTTTGACGAGGTCCTGGGTGCCGACACGATCAAACATATGCTGCTGGAGTTACAGCTTGATTGGTCTGGTCGTGGCGTGGAACTGGTCTGTGTTGCCTCCGGTTGGCGATTTCAGAGCAGATCCGACATGCGTGAGTATCTGGATCGACTCCACCCTGAAAAGCCACCGCGGTATAGTCGCGCCGCTTTGGAGACCTTGGCCATCATTGCCTACAGGCAACCCGTGACACGTGGCGATATCGAAGACATCAGAGGAGTTGCGGTGAATTCGTTGATCGTGAAACAGTTAGAAGACCGCGGCTGGGTCGAAGTGATTGGGCATCGCGAATCGATCGGCCGGCCGGCCCTGTTCGCTACCACCCGTCATTTTCTGGATGACCTGGGGCTCGCTTCGCTGGATCAACTCCCCTTGCTTGATTCGCCCGCGCAGCAAGCCCATGTTTTTGAGGCGCTCAACGCTGGCATCTCGGATCGCGACTCACCGTCCTTGTCGGTCACAACTGCCGCTGCAGCGCCGGAAGCGCTTGGTGGCCCCCAAGTGCAAGACGGCCATGCTGGCCGCGATACAGACTTGTTTTTTTTGACGGGAACCTCTTCATGAGCGAAAACACTGCCGGTATGCCAGACGTGGATACTTCTGACCTGGCTGAACAGTCTGAGCTGACGCCTAAGCTCCCCCACCAGCTTGATTCGCCAGTGCCCGCCGGTGCTGCTATGAACCGTTTTGTTGACGTGATCTCCGGGCAATTTGATGCTGATGAGGAACAACCAGACTTGGCACTGCCTAAGCGTGTGTTGGCCCCGCAGGCCGAAACGCCAAAGCTTCACAAGGTACTTGCACAAAGCGGCATGGGTTCTAGGCTCGAGATGGAGCAGCTCATCATGGAGGGGCGGATCACCGTCAATAACGAGCCCGCACACATTGGGCAGCGCATTCAGTTCGGGGACCATGTCAAGGTCAATGGCAAGCTGATTCGTATTCGGATCGATGCGCCGCCTGCGCGCGTCATCGCGTACCATAAACCGGCAGGCGAGGTGGTAACCCATGACGATCCACAAAACCGGCCGACGGTGTTTCGACGTCTGCCCAAACTGTTTCAAGGCAAATGGCAATCCGTGGGTCGCCTGGATCTGAACACCGAAGGTTTGCTACTGTTTACCAGTTCCGGTGAGTTGGCGAATAGGCTGATGCACCCCCGGTTCGGACTGGAGCGTGAGTACGCTGTGCGCGTTTTGGGCGCCTTGAGCAAGGAGGAGAGGCAGCGTCTGTTGGAGGGTGTCAAGCTTGACGACGGTCTGGCGCAGTTCGGTTCGATCGAGGAGGGCGGTGGTGAGGGTTCCAATTGCTGGTACCGCGTCACTATTTCCGAAGGGCGCAATCGCGAGGTGCGACGCATGTTCGAAGCCGTGGGTCACGCCGTCAGCCGTTTGATTCGAATTCGGTACGGGGCCATGGTCTTGCCACGTGGCCTCAAGCGTGGCGCTTGGATGGAGCTGGATGACGCGGATATCGGCGCATTGATGCAAGCCGCCGGCGGCGCCCAGAGTCGGAATTCCTCTGTGGGCCAGGCTGGGCAGGGCTCGAATCGAAGCGAACGGAGTGGGCCTGATTCCGGATCCCGGCGACGTGGAAATGGAGGCCGCGGCGCCGGTCCGCGCAGTTCGAATGGCGGAGGAATGCGCCAACTGCCTGCCAGCTCCCTGGCTGGGATACCAGGCCCGGCGACCGGGCTGAATGGTGGGCGGCGGCAGCGAAGTGAGTCGGCCGAACACAGTGACCGGCAAGCGGCCGCCAGCCAGCCTGACCCGATGAAAACGGCATTTGGTTACATTGGAGCCGATAGTTTTACCCGGCAGCGCCAGGACCAGGGGCAACGCCGGGGCGGGGCCAGCGGATCGGGCGGCGGCGGGCCGCGTCGCGGTGGTCCGCGCCGCTGAACCAGGTGAAGCATAGGGACAAACTTCAGCGGTTAAACTAACGGGCTTTGCCTTACCGGCGAACTATTCTTTGAGGCAATTGACATTTCATGACTACCGAACGAACCCTTTCTATCATCAAGCCCGATGCTGTTGCGAAAAACGTGATCGGCCAAATCTATGCTCGATTCGAGGCTGCAGGCCTCAAAGTGGTGGCCGCGCGTATGGCGCATTTGTCACGCCGCGAGGCGGAGGCTTTCTATGCCGTGCACAAAGAGCGTCCCTTCTTCAAGGATCTGGTCGACTTTATGATTTCGGGCCCCGTGATGATTCAGGCTTTGGAGGGCGACAACGCCATACTGAAGAACCGTGACCTTATGGGAGCGACTGACCCGAAAAAGGCCGCAGCTGGAACCATTCGTGCTGATTTTGCGGACAGCATTGACGCGAACGCAGTTCACGGCTCTGACGCCATTGAAACTGCTGCAGCCGAAGTGGCGTTTTTCTTTCCCGGCTTGAATATTTACTCGCGATAAGCGATGCAATGACCGCCAACCTGCTCGACTACGACCTCGAGGGTTTGGCCCTGTTTTGTGAACGTCTGGGCGAAAAGCGCTACCGGGCGGTCCAGTTGTTTCGCTGGATTCATCAAAAAGGTGCGGTCCGCTTCGAAGACATGACCGACCTCGCAAAATCTTTGCGTGAAAAGTTGACGATGACAGCGCACCTGAGTGCGCTCCCCGTGATGTCCCAGAACCTGTCGAAAGACGGCACGATCAAATGGTTGTTCGATGTTGGCGGTGGGGACGCCGTCGAGACCGTGTTCATTCCCGAAGATGATCGTGGCACCCTGTGTATCTCGTCCCAAGCGGGTTGTGCGGTAGGGTGCCGCTTCTGCTCCACCGGACATCAAGGATTTAGCCGCAACCTGTCCACCGCAGAAATCGTGGGGCAGCTGTGGTTCGCTGAGCATTTCCTGCGCAAGCATTTGCGGCAGGCTGAGCGTGTGATCTCCAATGTGGTGATGATGGGTATGGGCGAGCCATTGCAAAACTACTCGTCCCTGATACCGGCTTTGCGGGTAATGCTGGACGATCATGGCTATGGTTTGTCTCGGCGACGGGTCACAGTGTCGACGTCCGGCGTGGTGCCCATGATTGACCGTCTGGCACTGGATTGTCCGGTCGCGCTGGCGGTTTCATTGCACGCTCCTAACGATAGTTTGCGAGAGGATCTGGTGCCACTGAACCGCAAGTACCCGCTGGCCGAGCTTCTGGATGCCTGTCACCGGTACTTGGCCCATGCCCCGCGAGACTTCATCACCTTTGAATACTGCATGCTGGATGGCGTGAATGACCAGGTCGAGCAGGCCCAGGAACTGGTTCGGCTGGTTCGCGAGCGTACCAGCGCGGGCCTGACCTGCAAGTTCAACCTGATCCCGTTCAATCCGTTTCCTGCGTCAGGTCTGACTCGCTCAAGCATGGCGCAGGTGCAGCTGTTCGCCAGAATTCTGAGCGACGCCGGCATTGTGACCACCATCCGTAAAACCCGTGGCGATGATATTGACGCCGCTTGTGGGCAGCTGGCCGGGGATGTCCGTGATCGAACCGGCGTTGAAGAAAGAATACTGCGTCAGCGACGCATCGTCATCTCCCCCAGCCCTAACGTCATGTTGGCTGACCGGGCTCATTAGAAATGATGCCAATGCCTATATTGCCAAGGCTGACATCGGTTCAATTCAGTCCGCTGGTGATTCTGGTGCTGCTTGGACTGGCTAGCTGTATGTCCGCCCCCAGCAGCGGCTCAAACGGCGGCGGCCGCGACATCATGACGGCATCAGATGAGCCTGATGGCCGCAAGCGGGCAAGGATCCGTCTGGAGTTAGCCCTCGGGTATTTTGAACAAGGGCAAACAACGGTGGCACTCGATGAGCTTAAGCAGGCGATCATTGCCGATCCGGCTTATGCCCCGGCGCATAATCTGCGCGGACTGATCTACATGCGTCTGAATGACTTTCGCTTCGCGGAGGATGGTTTCAGCAGGTCTTTGGCGTTACGTCCGGGCGACCCCAATGTCATGCATAACCTGGCGTGGTTGCAGTGCCAGCAACGACGCTGGTCCGAATCATTTCGCCATTTTGAGCAGGCCCTGGCAGACCCGCAGTATGGCGAGCGGGCCAAAACTTTTCGTGCACTCGGTTTGTGCCAGGCCCGAGCCGGGCTCCCCACTGAAGCCGAACGGAGTTTGCTCAAGTCGTATGAATACGAGGCCGGTAACCCGGTGACAACTTTCAACCTGGCTATGCTGCTGCGCGGACGCGGCGACTTGGTGCGGGCGCAGTTCCATTTGCGCAGGCTCAACAATAGTGATTTGGCCAACGCCGAGTCGCTTTGGTTGGGGATTAAGGTCGAGCGAGATCTCGACAATCAGGAGGCCAAGCAGCAATTGGCAGACCAGTTGCTCAAGCGGTATCCGCAGTCACGCGAATCTGGCGCATTCCAGAGAGGGGCATTTGATGAATGATGCTGGCGTGCCGCTTTTGCTTAAACCAGATGAAGGCTCGGTCCTGAAGCTGCCGCCTGATTCGGCTGGGAGTCTGCTTCGCCGGGCTCGTGAGGCTGAGGGACTTCACATCGCGGCGCTTGCAGTTGCCTTGAAAGTGCCTGTCAGGAAAATTGAAGCACTCGAAGCTGACCGATTGCATGAGCTGCCCGATATTGTGTTTGCGCGAGCGCTGGCATCCAGTGCGTGCAGAGCTTTGAAAATAGCGCCTGAGTCGATAATGACTCTATTGCCCCCGAGCAGTCAGCCGCACCTAAAGTCGGTTGAGGCCAGTACCCGGGCAAGTTACCGGGTAAAGGGATTGCGGTCAGAGAGCCGGCTTTGGGATCATTTGTCTCGGCCTTATTGGTTGGCGATTGCTCTTTTGATGCTCGGGCTTGCAGCACTGATTTTCTGGCCGCTCAAGCGATACCCAGGAGCGTCAACGGTTAGTGCTTCTGTGGTGGCCGAGCCGGCAGTTCCCGTGCCTGCTACAACCGAATTGGCCCTGCCACCGACTGCCCTGGTGCCCTCGCCCGCTTTGGAGGCGGCTCAAGTGGTTGGCGCGGTGGCTAACCCCATAGTTGATGGCTCAGGTTCAACGACCGGCATTCTGTCCCTGATGGCCAGTGGCGCCTCTTGGGTCGAGGTGACGGACGCAACAGGTGTGGTTCAGTTGCGCAAGACGATGAGCCAGGGCGAAGTGCAGGGCGTCTCTGGGGCCCTGCCGATGGCCGTGGTTTTGGGGCGCGCGGGCGTAATGTCCGTGCGCATTCGGGACGTCCCCTTGGATCTCGGGGCGGTAACTAAAGACAATGTCGCACGTTTTGAGGTGAAGTGATGGATTCATGTCTCCCCATTGAGCCAGCGCAAGCCAAGGCGCGCCGGTCCCGTCAGGCGCGCATCGTGTGGAACTCACGGGTCGTCACTGTTGGCGGTGATGCCCCAGTGCGCGTGCAGTCCATGACCAATACAGACACAGTCGACGCTATCGGCACGGCCATTCAGGTCAAAGAACTGGCCATGGCTGGGTCTGAACTGGTCCGACTCACGGTCAACACCCCCGAGGCCGCGCAGGCCGTGCCTTATGTGCGAGAGCAACTAGACCGGATGGGTATTGATGTGCCCTTGGTCGGGGATTTTCATTACAACGGCCATAGACTGCTGACAGATTTTCCGGATTGTGCCCAGGCGCTTTCCAAGTACCGCATCAACCCTGGCAATGTGGGCAAGGGTGAAAAGCGTGATCGGCAGTTTGGCCTCATGATTGAAGCGGCAATGCGCTGGAATAAACCCGTCCGAATTGGCGTCAATTGGGGTAGCCTTGACCAGGAACTGTTGGCTGAGTTAATGGATGACAACAGCCGACGGGCCAGTCCTTGGGCTGCCAAATCGGTCATGTACGAGGCCTTGATCACCTCGGCGGTAGAGTCCGCCCGGCGAGCGACTGACATGGGCATGAGCCCGGATCAGATTATTTTGTCCTGCAAGGTGAGCGGTGTGCAGGACCTCGTATCGGTGTACCGGGCGTTGGCGCAACGCTGTGATTACGCCTTGCACCTAGGGCTGACTGAAGCAGGCATGGGTACCAAAGGAGCCGTGGCGTCAAGTGCCGCATTGGCGATTTTGCTGCAGGAGGGCATTGGCGACACCATCCGGGTCTCCTTGACGCCCCAGCCCGGCGAGGCCCGGACGCAGGAGGTGGTGATTGCCTCTGAAATCCTGCAAGCGCTCGAGTTGCGGTCCTTCGTGCCCAGTGTCACTGCCTGTCCTGGTTGCGGCCGAACCACAAGCACGACGTTTCAAGAACTGACTCAGCAGATTGAAGGTTTTTTAAGGTCTCAGATGCCGATCTGGCGTGATCAGTACCCAGGTGTGGAAAAGCTTCGGGTCGCAGTCATGGGGTGTATCGTGAATGGGCCGGGGGAGAGCAAACATGCCGATATCGGTATCAGCCTGCCCGGTACCGGAGAGGCGCCAGCAGCGCCAGTGTTTATTGATGGCGAGAAGCGCATGACCTTGCGTGGCAACGACATCGCGCGGGAGTTCCAGAAAATTGTTGAAAACTATATTGAAAACCGGTTTGGCAAGCCGACTTCCGTCTCCGTCCTTTGAGGTATCCCCATGAGTGCCAATGACACGGCGCCCAAGGTGGCCAAACTGACCGGTGTGAAAGGCATGAATGACGTGCTGCCGCCGGATTCGGCTGGGGTTGAGTGGCTGGAAGCCAAAGTCCGTGCCCTGATGGCTCGCTATGCCTACAGGAATATTCGCACGCCCATTGTGGAGCGGACGCCGCTTTTCACGCGGGGCTTGGGCGAAGTCACCGACATCGTTGAAAAAGAGATGTACACCTTTGAGGATCGGCTCAACGGCGACTCTCTGACTTTGCGGCCCGAGTGCACTGCGGGTGTGGTGCGCTCGGTGATAGAACATTCTCTGCTGTATGACGGTGGCAAACGCTTTTACTACATGGGTCCGATGTTTCGCCATGAACGGCCTCAGCGCGGACG
>RFWA01000470.1 GCA_009922295.1 Betaproteobacteria bacterium | reverse complement strand
GGCCAGCCCACCACCACCGCGGTTTCAGCCAGCGCCTTGATGACGCGGGGCCACTCAAACTTGATGTCGGCACCCCAGCCGTTCTTGTGGGCGAAGTAAGCCACGGTCAGCATCATCAACGCCGCCATCAGCAAACCCGGCAGAATGCCGGCGAGGAACAGCGCGCCCACGCTCACATTGGCCATCATGCCGTAGATCACAAAGGGCAGACTCGGCGGAATGATGGGCCCCAGCGTGGCAGAGGCCGCCGTCACGCCCACCGCAAACTCGGTGTCATAGCCATGGTCTTTCATGGCCTTGATCTCGATGGTGCCGAGCCCGGCAGCATCGGCAATGGCGGTGCCGCTCATGCCAGCAAAAATTACCGAGCCCAGCACATTCACATGCCCAAGGCCGCCCTTGAGCCAGCCCACCAAGGCCAAGGCATAGTTGTAAATGCGGTTAGTGATCCCGGCGTTGTTCATCAGGTTACCGGCCAGGATGAAAAAGGGCACGGCCAGCAGCGGAAAGCTGTCAATGCCGCTGACCATGCGGTGAATCACCACAAAGGGCGGCGTGGTGTCCTGCCAGAACAGGTAAATCATCGAGGCACCCGCCATGGCAATGGCCACCGGAATGCCGCCCGACATCAGTATGAGAAAGATAATTTTGAGCATGGTGTTCTTCTAACGGTCGTCCATCGTGCTCTCGGGCCGCTCCAGCACACAGTAGCCACGCCGCCAGTGCACCCGCAGCACCCAGATGGATCGGGCGCACATGGCAGCAAAGCCGAGCATGACCACTGAATACACGATGTTCATGGGCAGGTCAATCACGGTCATCTTGTAGCTGCCGAGCTTTTGCATCATCTGCCAGCTCATCACCACCGCCAGCCCAAAAAAGACAATGCGCATCCCATCCACCAGCAGGCCCATGGCCCGCGACAAGGGCCGGGGCATGAACCGGTAGAAGAAATCGACCTGGATGTGGTTGTTCTTGGCCACGCCAATGGCGGCACCCACAAACACCGTACCGATCAGCAGGTAACGCGCGATTTCCTCGGTCCAGGAGGCCGAGTTGTTCAACACGTAGCGCGTGAAGAACTGGTAGAACACGGTCAGCCCCAGCGCCCAAAAGAGCGCCAGGGCCACCCAGGCCTCTACTGGCGTGCCGGACAAGTCCACCGCCTCATCGGCCGCATGGAACTGTCCGTCATCCCCCATGACTTTGGGGCCGGCGTCAATGTCCATCAGCGGGCGGCCTGGATCTTGTCAAAGTCAGACCGGGTAAAGCCCATGGACTCCAGCGGCGAGCTTTTCAGAACTGCGTCCTGGAAAGTTTTGCGGTCCACATTGACCACCTGCAGGCCTTTTTTGCGGAACTCTTCGACCAGTTCGCCTTCACGCTTCTTGATCTCGGCCGAGGCACGGGCGGCGGCCTCGCGCGTCACCTCGGTGAACATGGTCTTCTCGGCCTCGGTGAGCTTGCTCCAGACGTGCGGCGCAATCTGGGTGGTCAGGCCGTCGACGATGTGGCCGGTGAGCATGATGGCCTTTTGCACTTCATAGAACTTCTTGGCCTCGATGGTGGTCAGCGGGTTCTCCTGTGCCTCGACCGTGCCGTTCTGCAGGGCTAAATAGACCTCGGCAAAGGCGATGGGTGTGGGATTGGCGCCGCAGGCCTTGGGCGTGGCTGTGTAGGCCGGCACATCGGGCACCCGGATTTTGATGCCCTTCATGCCCTCACAGGTGGTGAATGCTTTTTGTGCGGTGGTGTGGCGCGCGCCGTAGTAGGTGTAAGCCGTCACCTGAATGCCGGTCTTGGCCCGGAATTCATCGACCATCTCCTTGAAAACGCCGCTTTTGGCAAAGGCCAGCAGGTGCTCGCCGTCGCGGAAGATGAAGGGGTAATAGGCAATGCCAAAACGCGGGTAGCTGCGCGCCGCAAATGACGGGCCGCTGATGATCATGTCCACCGTGCCCAGTTGCAGGCCCTGGTTGATGTCCGTCTCTTTGCCCAGCGTGGACGCGGGGAAGACCTGGATGTCAAACTTGCCATTGCTGCGCTTCTTGATCTCCTCGGCCGCCCACACCGACTGGGTGTGGTAAGCCTCCGAAGTCTCGTAAACGTGGGCCCATTTGAGCTTGGTTTGGGCCTGCGCCAGTGTGGCAGTGCCCAGGCTCAGCGCCAGTGCGGCACCGGCGGCGAGGGCTTTGAGAGCGAAACGTTTTGTCATGAGGGTCTCCTTGGGTTGTTGAATGGTAGTGAAAAACGGCTGGGCAACTGACACTTACTTTCGGGTGCGGCGCCAGCTCGCACTGAATCGGGCATGGGATTTGTCCATGTGGCTGTGCATGGCATCACGGGCGGCCGCAGGGTCACGGCTGCGGATGGCGGCG
>RFWA01000469.1 GCA_009922295.1 Betaproteobacteria bacterium | reverse complement strand
TTCCGGCGCTTTGGCCAGTATTTTCTGTACAAGTGGTATTGGTTGCGGGATGAGAAATAATTGAAATCAAATTGGCTGGCTGCGCGTCACGCGGCTATCCAGTAGCGTCGGCTGGCGGTAAAAAACCGAATGGCGCCATTCACATGGTCAGAGGGGCAAGTTCTGAATTCGATGTCTTCTCCTCCTGAAGTGAACCGCCCACCTTTGCAAGCCATACGGGTACTGGACCTCACCCGTTTGCTGCCAGGTCCCATGTGTACTTTGCACCTGGCCGACCTTGGCGCCGATGTCATCAAGATCGAGGACACGGGGGTTGGGGACTATGTCTCAGTTCCTGTTCGCGAAATGCTCAATCGCAACAAACGAGGCATACGCCTGGACCTTAAGCAGGCTGAAGGGGTCGAAATATTACTGCAGATGTGCGAGCGTGCCGACGTGCTGGTCGAGGGCTTTCGCCCGGGCGTGATGGCGCGGCTCGGCCTTGGCTACGATGTGATCCAAAGCCGTAACCCCAGGCTGGTCTACTGCAGCATCAGTGGGTACGGTCAGACCGGGCCCCTGAGTCAAAAAGCCGGGCATGACCTGAACTACTGCGGCTTCGCCGGGGTAGCCGAGCAGGTGGGCATCTCCGGCGGCCAGCTGGCGCTGTCGAACCTGCCGATGGGCGACTTGCTGGGTGGCACCATGCTCGCCGTGATGGGCATTCTCGCGGCCTTGTTCGATGCGCAACGCACTGGCCAGGGCCGGCACGTCGATGTGGCCATTGCCGATGGCGTGTTGGCGCACGCGGTGCTTCCGCTGGCCGGTTTGCACAGCGAGGGCCGAACGCCACCTCCGGGCGGTGACAAACTGACCGGAGCCTTGCCCTGCTATGGGCTTTATCCGACGCAAGATGGCCGCTATCTGGCGGTGGGGGCCTTCGAGCCCAAGTTCTGGGCCAGGTTTTGCACCATCCTGGCTCGACCTGAGCTGACCGAGCACCACATACCCAAAACCCAATCGCTGTCCGATTGGGTGCGTAAAGGGGTGGGCGAGGCGGTTCGGGCGCACCCGCTGGCCTACTGGGTGCAGCTGCTGGAGGGCGCTGATTGCTGCGTCACGCCCGTGCTCAGGCTGGACGAGGCGCGGGACCTGCCGCACTTCAAGGCGCGAGACATGTGGGTGCAGGTGCAGACGGCCCAAGGTGAGCAAATGACCCAAACGGCGATGCCGGTGAAGATGACGGGGTTCAATTTTGAAGTGCGCTGTCCGGCTCCCAGCCAGGGTCAGCATACGCGTGAGGTCTTGGGCGAGTTGGGGCTGGACTTTGCTGTGATCGAGGCACTGTTTCAGCGTAAAGTCGCATCTTAGATCCCGTCTGATTGCCCGCCGCCCGTTCAATGAGTCGCCACCAGAAACCTCCCCAGATCCAGCACACCATCGCCATTTACCAGGTGGTGCAGATGCTGCAGGCCATAGAGGGGGAATCGGACCGTGCCGTGGTGTTGCGACGGGCTGGTATCTCGCCCGCCCTGCTGGAGTCTGCTCTGGCGCGGGTGTCCCAGATCCAATTCGCCCGCCTGATGACCGCGCTGGTGCGCCACCACCGTGACGAATTTTGGGGCTTGGGTTCCTCGCCCTTGCCTTTGGGTACATTCGCAATGGGATGCCGCATGCTGGTGGGACACCGCAAACTAGGCGAGGCCTTGCGCGCCGGGTTACGCTACTACCACGCCTTACTGCCAGACTTTGTGCCCCGTCTGCAAATCAGAGATGGTATGGCCTATGTGCGAATGAGCTCACGGCACGCCTTGAACGATCGCCAGACGTATGCGGTGCGTGTTTTCATGTTTCTCAGTTATGGGGTGATGTGCTGGCTGGCAGCCCGACGCATACCTGTTGACGAGGTGGTCTATCAAGACCGCGATGTGTTGCGCCGTAGCGATGCTTCGCGCCTGTTTCAAGCGCCGACCCGACTCTCGGATGGTGAATGGGGCTACCGCTTTGCGGTCAAGTGGCTGGACTTGCCCGTGGAACAGAACGCCGAAAGTGTCGAAACATTTTTGCGTGGCGCACCAGGATGTTTGTTGGTGAAGTATCGAGACCAAGCCAGCTTTACCGAGCGCATCCGACGCATGCTTCGGCGCTACCTGGCCGACGAAATGCCATCATTCGAAGCGGTCAGCGACATGCTGGCCACTACGCCGCAAACCTTGCGCAGACGTCTTCAACGCGAGGGCCAGGGCTACCAGATGATCAAGGACGCCTTGCGCCGAGACGTCGCCGTCGATTACCTTACCCAGTCCGACATGTCTTTGATCGAAGTCGCCGCACGGGTGGGCTACTCTGAAGCCAGCACTTTCCACCGCGCCTTTAAAGTGTGGACCGGCCTGTCGCCCGGGGCTTACCG
>RFWA01000468.1 GCA_009922295.1 Betaproteobacteria bacterium | reverse complement strand
GATGGCGTGGTGGATGGGGACCCCGGTGCGGCGGTTCCAGACCACGGTGGTCTCGCGTTGGTTGGTGATGCCAATGGCCCGCACCTGACGCGCTGTGATACCGGCCTTGGCCAGTGCCTCGCGGGCAGTCGCCAACTGGGTTTGCCAGATCACCATTGGGTCGTGTTCAACCCAGCCGGGTTGGGGGTAAATCTGCGGCAGCTCCTGTTGCACCATGCTCAAGGCCTGGCCACTCGCGTCGAACACGATGCTGCGGGAACTCGAGGTGCCCTGGTCCAGGGCAAGCAGGTAAGTCATGGTGGCGGGGCTCCAGTTGAAAGGGGTCGACAGTGCGATGCGACAAAAAGGGGATTAAGTGCTTTATGCGGCGGCCATATCGACCCTGGCGACCTCCACCATTGCATGCCGGTTGAATTTACTGCTGTCGGCTGCAAGCCAGACGGCCCTGGCGTGCGCCATGATGGTCTGAGACACCTTGACTTCGCGGTAGTCGAAATCGCGCAGGGTGCCGTCGGCTTCAATGCCAGAGATGCCGATCAGCGCAATGTCCACCTTGAACTGGCGAATGAAGTCAACGGCTGCCTCGCCAACAATGCCCTGGTCATGGCTGCGCACCACGCCGCCGGCCACAATCACTTCGCTCTTCGGGTTGGCGCTGAGAATGCGCGCCACATTCAGGTTGTTGGTAATCACGCGCAGGCCTGTGTGCTGCCCCAGCGCCTGAGCCACGGCCTCGGTGGTGGTGCCGATATTCAGCATCAGCGAACAGTTGTGTGGCACCGCGGCCGCCACCGCCTGTGCAATGCGGGCCTTGCCGGCAGCGTTCAGGTTGACCCGTTGCTGGTGTGCCATGTTTTCAACCGTGGAGCCCGGCACCCGTACGCCGCCATGAAAGCGGCTCAGCAGGCCCTCCTCTGCCAAGAGCTGCACGTCCCGTCGCACGGTTTGCAAGGTGACGCCCAGCAGGTGGGCCAGTTGCTCGACGGTGACCGTGCCCTGTTCTTGAGCGAGGGCCAGCAGCCGAAGTTGTCTTGGGTGGTGAGTCATCAAAGCGAACTATAACGAACAATAAAAATATAAAACGAATAAATTCGAACAATAATCCGAGTTCTGCTTGTTGCCCATCGGATATTGTGCCCATGCCTGTCGCCTCAAACCCACTGCTGACCCGCCGTGCCGAACTTCTGGCTCGACTGGCTCGGCCGCATCACTATGACCTCGCGATTGTCGGGGGGGGCGCTACTGGCCTGGGCGTGGCGCTCGACGCCGCCGCCCGCGGGCTCAGCGTGGTGCTGGTCGAGTCGCACGACTTTGCCAAGGGCACTTCTTCACGGGCCACCAAGCTGGTGCATGGAGGGGTCCGTTACCTGGCTCAGGGGAACATCGCGCTGGTGCGCGAAGCGCTGCACGAGCGCACCACGCTGCTGGCGAATGCCCCCCACCTGGCCCAAGCCCTTCCGTTCGTGATGCCTTCTTACCGGTGGTGGGAAAAGCCTTTTTACGGCCTGGGTCTCAAGGTCTACGACGCGCTGGCCGGCAAGGCGGGCCTGGGCAAGACTGAATTACTGAGCCCGGCCCAAACAATGCGGCACTTGCCCACGGTTCAGGCCAAAGGCCTGCGAGGAGGCGTCAAGTACTGGGATGGCCAGTTTGATGACGCCCGACTGGCCTTGGCGTTGGCGCGTACAGCGGCGGCTCGGGGCGCTCTGCTGGTGAACTACTGTGCCGCAGTTGATCTGCTCTACCACCAGGGCAAAGTCGCCGGTCTGTCATGCCGGGACCAGCTCAGCGGAGCGGCCTACACCCTCAGCGCAGCGTGTGTCGTCAATGCTGCTGGGGTCTGGGTGGACGAATTGCGCCAGCGTGACGGCGCTGTCACTGCCACCCCTGGCAGCCTGGCCACGCCCGCCTTAGTGGCACCGAGCCAGGGCGTGCACCTGGTGGTGGGGCGTGAGTTTCTTGACTCGGACGTGGCGTTGATGGTTCCCAAGACCGCCGATGGCCGCGTGCTGTTCGCCGTGCCCTGGCTGGGCCGGGTCATTTTGGGCACGACCGACACGCCGCGCGCGGATCTGGCGCGCGAGCCGCTTCCATTTCCGCAGGAAATCGACTTTATTCTCAATGAGGCCGCGCGCTACCTGGTGCGCGCGCCTCGACGCGCTGACGTCAAAAGCGTGTGGGTGGGCTTGCGGCCCCTGGTTAAGCCGCCCGACGAGGCTGGCAGCAACACCAAGGGCCTGAGCCGCGAGCACACGGTTCTGCTCAGCCAAAGTGGCCTGGTGACTGTCACTGGCGGTAAGTGGACCACCTACCGCGCCATGGCCGAGGATGTTCTGCAAACCTGCGCTGACGCTGGCCTGATCCCAAGTCGAGCAGCAGGCGTCACCACGCGGCTTCGGC
>RFWA01000467.1 GCA_009922295.1 Betaproteobacteria bacterium | reverse complement strand
AGTTCACCAACCTTTACGCCATCCGCACCGGCTTCTTCAAAACCTGCCTGATCGCCGAAGACGGGCGGGACCAAGTCACCGGATTCCAGATGGCAGGGGAGGTCATTGGGCTGGATGGCATCGTCAACGACCGGCACGCCTGTGACGCGGTGGCGCTGGAAGACGCCGAGGTCTGCGTCATGCCGTTTGACCGGATCGAGGAACTTTCACGCGACATCAATGCCCTGCAACATCATGTGCACAAGATTATGAGCCGAGAGATCGTGCGTGAACACGGGGTGATGCTGCTGCTGGGCAGCATGCGGGCTGAGGAACGACTGGCGGCTTTTCTGCTCAACCTGGTTCAGCGCCTGCATGCACGCGGCTTCTC
Organism: Betaproteobacteria bacterium; assembly: GCA_009922295.1. Lineage (GTDB taxonomy): Bacteria > Pseudomonadota > Gammaproteobacteria > Burkholderiales > Burkholderiaceae_C > Rhodoferax. Next base: position 2,030 of record RFWA01000467.1, on the reverse strand, counting down.
GCGTTCAGAACTGGTGCTGCGCATGACCCGCGAAGAGATTGGCAGTTACCTCGGGCTCAAGCTTGAAACCGTGAGCCGCACTTTCTCCAAATTTGCCGAGGAAGGCATCATCGAGGTCCACCAACGCCATGTGCACATCCTCAATGCCGAGGCGCTCAAGGATATTGTCAACCCCAAGGCTTGCCACTAAGCCGGGCTGACAGCAGGTAGGTGAGTGCGCTCGACAGCGTCGCCATCAGCCAAAACGCAAAAAACGCCAACGTGTAAACGGCCTCTCTGGATGACAGGAGCTGGTGACCCAACCAGCGCACATCCTGCGGGTCCACCAGGGCAAACACCAGCAACTCCATCAGGCAGGCAACCAAAAAGCCAGGCCAGGCAATCGCCATCAGGCGCTGTGACCACGGCGGGGGTTGTTCTGTTGCGTCCATCGCTGTGGCCATCAGGGTTTGGCTGCCGGGCGCGGCTCAGGCACGATCCCGGTAGCTGCGTGGTTACGTGCCTGCATCGCCGGTGCCAGGCTAGCGTCCTGACCCGCCTGGCGCGTCTGATTGATGTTAATGCCCTGCTGGTAATAGTCCTCGCTGACCACCGGATCAGGCCGGGTCACGGCCAGGTAAAGGGTGATGAAACTGGCCACCACCACCACCAGCGGGCCAGATACCACCAGCCAGACATGGCCAAATTTCCACCAGGGTGTGGGCGCGCTTTCAAAGGGTCTTGTGGTCTTCATGGATTTGTAGGTTCAGGGTTGCGGCACCAGGAACACAGAGCGTTCGCTCAGGTGTCCCTCGGCGTCAAGAGAATCAATTTCGAAACGGATCGGGTGCGAACCAGGCACCGCGTTCTCGGGCGGCAATTGCACCCGTACGGCGACCCAGCGCGACTGGGTGGCAGCGACCGACACCAGGGGCTCTGAACTGATGGCTAGGCCCGGCAAACCCTTGACCGAGAGCTTGTAGTGCTGCGCAGATTCGGTCGCATTCATCAGCTGCATTCGGTAGACATTCTCGATCTGGTCGGCACCCACGATCCTCGCTGCAACGCCGCGGTCATGCACGACATCCACCTTGAACGGCGTGCGCAGCGACAGGCTGACCAGCATGGCGACCACGATGGTGCCAAGAACCGACGCATAGACCAGGATGCGCGGCCGCAACACATGGTGCAGCGTCTGCGCCCGCGTCCAGCCCAGGCTCATGGCGTTCTCGGTGGTGTACTTGACCAGGCCGCGCGAATAGCCCATCTTGTCCATCACTGTGTCGCAGACATCGGCACAGGCGCCACAGCCAATGCACTCGTACTGCAGGCCTTGCCGGATGTCAATGCCAGTCGGGCAGACCTGGACGCACAGACTGCAGTCGACGCAGGCCCCCAGTCTCAGGGCCGCCGGGTCTGCCTTGCGCGAGCGCCCACCGCGCGGTTCGCCACGGGCCTGGTCGTAGGTAACGATCAAGGTGTCACGGTCAAACGTCGCAAAGCCATAGAACAGGGTCCAGAACAGCTCCCAGGCGCTCAGGCTGGCCTGCATCAATTCGCGCCCCAGTTCACGCACCGGGGTGAAGTAGCCCACAAAGGTGAAGCCGGTCCAAAGTGCCACTGCCAGCCACAGGCCATGCTTGGCACTCTTGCGCCACAGCCATACTAACGACAAGGGCTGTGCATCACGTCGCATGCGCGCCGAACGGTCCCCCTCCACCTGCTTCTCGATCCAGAGAAATATCTCTGTGTACACCGTCTGCGGGCAGGCATAGCCGCACCACAAACGCCCCGCCACCGCCGTGAACAGAAACAGCGACAGAGCCGAGATCACCAGCAGACCGGTGAGGTAGATGAAATCCTGCGGGTACAGCACCAAGCCGAAGATGTAAAAACGTCGCGCGCCCAGGTCAAACAGCACCGCCTGGCGCTGGCCCCATTCCAGCCAGGGCAAGCCATAAAACACCAGCTGGGTCAGCACCACCATGGCCCAGCGCCAGCGCGAAAACAGGCCAGAGACGCTTCGCGGGTAAATGGTCTCGTGCGAGGCG
>RFWA01000466.1 GCA_009922295.1 Betaproteobacteria bacterium | reverse complement strand
GTATGCGTCGCTGTATAGCGACTTGACGTTGGCCGCCAAAGCAGTCGGCGCAGTCGGTGCCGTGGTTGGAGCAGTAGCCAGTGCCGTGTTGTATGCCTGCTCCACAGCAGCGACAGCGGCGTTTTGGTTATTCGCCATGTCGGCGAATTTGTCTTTCGGAATGGAAACACTGACGGTTCCAGTGGTGTTGGCCGTTGGGGTGACGACCAAGGTATAGACCGTGGCACTTGACTTAGACACGGTGGCAGCCTTATCCCCGCCCGAGACAGCCACATCCTCTGCCGTGAAGTCTTTGACCTCTTCGCTGAAGGTGAAGGTAAAGGTCACCGGCCCGGTTGCCGTGGCACCTGGCACGTTGTCGGTGATGACAACCGTTGGCGCCACCTTGTCCGTGGACTCACCGCCGCCACAGGCGCTAAGAATCAGAGCAGCCGCCAAAGCGCCAGCCGACAGTTTGAATGGTTTAGCGAGACATTTCATTGATGGCGCTCCTGACTGGATCTGGATAATAAAAATTGAACAATGGAAAACATTGAAAGCGTTTTCATGAAAGCGCTTTCAATAGATATTAGCGGTCATTTGGGCGAAATGCAATAGCTGGCTATAAGGGCTTTCCCTAGTTCAATAACAAGGGTTTCTACTTGGGGACTGCGCCAAAGTCTAGTTTGGTACGTCATCTTTGGTAGATCCGCACGTAGTCCACCTCCATTTGGTCAGACACAAAGCCCGAGGGGATTGAGCCACCCAGGTTGCCGCCCATGGCCAGGTTGAGGATCAGGAACTGTGACCCGCTGTAGGGCCAGTTGTTGAAATTGCCGTCCTTGGGGTTGGCATACTCAAAGTACTTGAGGTTGTCCACAGCAATCACAATTTTGTCGGCCGTCCAGATCAGCTGGTAGTTGTGAAAGCTGGTGCAGGCGTCTGTGACAGTGGTTTCGTTGCCAGGGTCGCCGCCAAGGTGATGCAGGTAGCCTGAAACCACCTCTTTATCTGCTGCGCTAAATCCTTTTTGCTCCATGATGTCAATTTCGCCATACTTGGGCCATTGGCTGTCCGGGGTACCCAGCAGCCAGATGGCGGGCCAGGTGCCCAGCCCACAGGGCAGCTTGGCCCTGATCTCAAAAAACCCATAGAACCAGCCGGCCTTGTTGAAGGCGGTGTCATAGCCCCACTTGGCCGAGTCAGGTAGCCCGGCGGTGGCAAACTCGTCCGACCAGACCAAGTTCCAGCCTGTCAGGCGCTCCTCGGTCTTGAGCTTGAGTTCATCGATATAAAACGTGGTCTTGCTGGCCACCGACTGCCCGTAATGCGGAAAGACGCTGACCTTGTCGTAGGTGGTCTCAAAGTTGTAGCTGGTGCCCTCGGTCGGGCTATCAAAGTCAAAGCTGAGAGTTTCCCAGGCACCGGCTTTGGTGGTCTTGGCTTGGGCGGTGACAAAGACTGTGTTGTTACTGGCCTTGTTTTCCAGCTTCAGCATCAGGGTCTCGCCGGCGGCCGGGGCATGGACGCGCAGGGTGAGCACCTTGCTGGAACCCATCTTCACCGGACTGACGGTCAGAGTGGTTGGCGCACCCAAGGTGACACCAGCCCAGGTCTCGTTGAGAACGTTCTTGTCCAACTTCACGGCCCGGTTGACAGTATTGGCGGGGTCGGCGGCAAACGCCACAGTTAAGCCCCCAAAAGGCACGATGGCCGTGGTGGTGTTGGGCTCCAGGTCCAGGCAATTCAGCGTGTCAGTGGTCAGGCAGCTTCCGGTGTTGCCCGAGGTGGCCGTCACCACCGGTGTGGTGTCGTAGTTGAGTTGTGCCGAGGCGGCGGCGGTGTTCCAGTTATTGGCGAGGTCCTTGTAGCGGCTGACCGGCACACTGACAGACACTGCGCCCTTGGCATTGGGGCTAGGGGTCAGCAGCAGGGTGTAGCGGGTAGCATCTTGTTTTGCCAGCACCCCGGCCGTGCCGCCGCTGACCGTAATACCTTCTGGCATAAAGCTGTTGCCCACATCCTCGCTGAACGCAAAGGTGAACGTGATAGGGCCTGTGGCCATGGCGCTGTTGACATTGTGCGAGATGGCCAGCGTGGGTGCACTGGTGTCCGCTGTGCCCTTGCTATCGCCGCCACCGCAAGCCGCCAACACGACGACCGCCAGAACCCCGGCGGCCGCCCGCCGCCAATTCAGGATTCTTTTTTTCATCGGGGTCGCGAAGTGCAGTCGGTGCTGATCAGTTGGATTGGGCCAAAGTAGCCGGCGCCACTTGCAGAGTTTTGCCGTCACTGAAGCGCACGCTCAGCGGCGCCTTGCCCGCGTTGTAGGCCAGGTAGGTCTTGCGGCCGTCAGACCTGCGAAACACCGAATAGAAGGTGGTGTTGGCGGTCACGCCCAGATCTGGCGGGCCCATGTCG
>RFWA01000465.1 GCA_009922295.1 Betaproteobacteria bacterium | reverse complement strand
AAAATAACCGGCCAGCAGGCCGATGACCGCGCCACTGATGATGGAGATCAGGGCGACGAGCAGGCCGACCATCAGCGATATGCGCGCGCCGTAGATCATGCGGGCATACACATCGCGGCCCAGGCTGTCGGTGCCTAGCCAGAAGTCGGCCGAGGGCCCCTTCAAGCGATTGATCGGCTCAAAGGCGATCGGGTCACGGGCAATGAACGGTGCCAGCAGGGCTGCCAGCGTGATCAATATCAGCAAGGCGCCCCCGACAACAATGGTCGGGTTGCGCCGGATGAAGTCTCCGACCTTGCTGCGCACAATCACGGGGTCCGTGGCCATCAGCTGTACCGAATCCGTGGGTCAAGGAAGCTGTAGCTGATGTCAATCAGCAGATTGATCAGCACATAAATGGCCGCAAAAATGATCATCACCCCTTGAATGATGGGGTAGTCGCGCCGCGATATAGCGTCCACCACCAGCCGGCCAATGCCCGGGATATTGAACACACTCTCCGTGATCACCACACCAGAGATCAGCAGCGCCACACCAATGCCAATCACCGTGATGATGGGTACCGCGGCATTCTTGAGAGCGTGTCGCAACAGCATGGGCATGGTGGCTACGCCCTTGGCGCTGGCGGTGCGAATGTAGTCTTCAGCCAGCACTTCGAGCATGCTGGCGCGGGTAATGCGCGCAATCAGCGCCACATAAGCCAAACCCAGGGCGAAGGAGGGCAGTATCAAATGCCGCAACCAAGGCCACAGCCCCTCGGATATCGGGGTATAGCCCTGCACCGGCAACCAGCGCCACTGCAAGGCAATGAAATAAACCATGATGTAGCCGACCACGAACACCGGCACCGAAAAGCCGGTCACTGCCAGGCCCATCACCGCGCGGTCCAACAGGGAACCGGCCTTCCAGGCGGCCAGCACACCCAGGGTGACCGCAATGATCACCGCCACCGCCATGGTGGTGAACGCCAAAGAAAACGTGGGGCCCATGCGCTGCTTAACCAGCTCTGTGACCGGCACATTGGAAAACATCGAGACGCCCAGATCGCCTTGCACGGTGGCCCAGGCCCATTTGCCAAACTGCTCCAGCAGCGGCCGATCTAACCCCAGGCTGGCGCGGATACGCGCGACATTGGCCTCGGTGGCGTTGTCACCCGCAATGATGGCGGCCGGGTCGCCCGGCGCCAGGTGCAACAGGGAAAAGACAAACACCCCCACGACCACCATGACGGGGATGACACCCAGCAAACGACGAAGAATATAGGACAGCATCAGGCTTTGCCACCACCGCTTAAGGGCGGTGGTGGCAGGGCAATATCAGACCTTAGGCGTAACGCTCCACGTTCCACCATGGGATGACCTCTGGCACCTGAATGAGGCCACGGATGCGGTCACCCCTGTAAGCCGCCGGTTGCACCCACTGGCCGGTCTTGACGTCGTGCACATAGTCCATCATGGTCTTGTTCAAGCGCCGGGCCACGCCTTTACGCGCCTCGGCATTGGCCGCGTAGGCCCATTCAGTGCGCATTTTTTCGATGTCAGCGTTCTCGGGCCAGCCAAACCAGGCCTTTTTGCCAATGGCGGCGTGCGCAAACAGGCTGATTGGGCTGGAGGTGGCATTGCCGCCGCTGTAGGTGTAGAACACGTTCCAGCCGCCCTGGTCCGGCGGGTTCTGGTTGGAGCGGCGGGTCACCACCGCGCCCCAGTCGGTAGAAGCCAACTGCACATTGAAGCCGACTTGCCGCAGGTTTTGCGCCACCACAAGCATGGTTTGGTTCATGATGTGGATGTTCGTGGCGTGCAGTAACACGATCGGCTTACCGTCGTAGCCGGACTGCTTGAGCAACTCGCGCGCTTTGGCCTGCCGCTCGGCCATCGGCGCCTTGAGCATCAGAGCCTCGGAGCCATCCTCGACGCCCATCGCCGAGCCACAAGCAAAGTGAGAGCCACAGGTCTGGTAGTAATTGGGATTACCAACGGCGGCGCGCTGAATGTCTTCCTGGTTGATCGCCAGCTGCGCTGCCTTGCGGGCCGCCAGGTTGTTGAACGGCGGGTGCAGATGGTTCAGGCGCACCTGGCCCACATTACCCAGCTTGCTAAAGACCTCGGTCTTGATGCCGGGCGAAGCGGTGAGGGTGGGCAGAATGTCGATCGGCGGCAACTCGAAGAAATCGACCTCGCCGGCCATCAGGGCCGACGCTGCGGTTTGGGCGTCCGGGATGATGTCCCAGATGACCTTGTCAAGCAGCACGCGCTTGCCGCCAGCAATGCCAGACGCCGGCTCATTGCGGGGCACGTAATCAGGGTTGCGCTCATAAACCACCCGGCTGCCCGGCCGGTACTCGGATTCGATGAACTTGAACGGGCCAGAACCAATGTGCTTGGTGATCTGGGTGTTGGGG
>RFWA01000464.1 GCA_009922295.1 Betaproteobacteria bacterium | reverse complement strand
AGACCTGGCGCAGCTTGAGCAGCGCGTCCAGAATCATGATCTGGGACTTGGCCATGCCCTGCCGGCTCAGGGCTTCGCGCACGGTTTTTTCCATGCCCAGTCGGATGGTCTCATACAGGTCAGCCTGTTTGCCACTCAGCTCGACCCGCATCACGGTTTCTACCTTGGGCGGCAGTTCTTTCGCCACCAGTGCCTTGGTGCGGCGCAGCATGAAGGGTGTGATGCGGGCGCGCAACTGGTGCAGGCGCTCCGGGTCGCCCTGCTTTTCGATCGGGGTGCGGAACAGGGTCTGGAAGCGGGCCTGGCTGCCCAGAAAGCCTGGCATCAAAAAGTGAAACAGACTCCACAGCTCGCCCAGGTGGTTCTCCATGGGCGTGCCAGACAGGCACAGCCGGTGCCGGGTCTGCAATTGGCTGGCCACCTGCGCGGCCTGGGTGCTGGCGTTCTTGATGTTTTGCGCCTCGTCCAGCACCACCAGGTGCCAGGTGGCCTGCAGCCAGCGGTCCCGGTCGCGCTGTAGCAGCGAGTAGGGAGCGATCACCAGGTCCACCTCGTGCAGCTGGTCGGCCACCTCATGGCGGTCCTTGCCATGCAGCACCAGGCAGCGCAGCTGCGGGCAAAAGCGCGCGGCTTCGCGCTGCCAATTGCCCAGCAGGCTGACCGGGGCGATGATCAGCGCCGGCTCGCTCAGGCGGCCGGCGTCTTTTTCGATCTGGATGTGGGCCAGTGTCTGCAGGGTCTTGCCCAGGCCCATGTCGTCGGCCAGGATGCCGCCCAGGCTGTGGGTGCGCAGAAACTGCAGCCAGTTCAGGCCCTGCTGCTGGTAGGGGCGCAGCTCGGCCTGCAGGCTGGGCGGCACTGGTACCGCTGGCAGCTCGACGTGGCCGCTGAGCGCTTGAGCCAACGCTTGCAGGGCCTGTGCACCGGCCCACACCGCGCCTTCGCCCAGGCCGACGGCCGTGCGCAACGCATCCAGCCGCGAGAGTTTGAGGCTGTCGCCCGAAAAATCATGGCCGCGCTCGCCCACCAATTCCAGCAGCGCCTGTAGCCAGGGTTTAAGGCCATCGGTGGGCAGCCGCACAAAGCCTTCGCCGCCGGGCTGCGGCAGGTACATGAAGGGCGGCAGCGTGGGCGCGCCGGTGGTGGGGTCGGGCGGGCTGTGGGCGGCCTGCGCAATCAGGCCGGGCAGCCAGGGCAGGATGTTGTGACGCTGGCCATTGATCTCCATACCCAGCGACAGGTCAAACCAGGGCGAGGTATTTGCGTCCTCCCCCTGCGGCTGCAAACCCACTTGCAGGCTGTCGGCGCGTGTCACCCAATGCTGCAGGTCGTCGGCCAGCAGCAGCTCAAAGCCTGCCTCGCGCAGCGGGCAGAAGTCGGCGTCGGCCCACTGCAGCCAGCGCTGCTGGGGCTCGTCGCCCGGAATGCCGAACACGCCGCCGTCGGCCGCGCGCAGGCCCAGGTCATACAGCCGGGTCATGGCGTCGAACTCGGCCTCAGTGTCGCGGCTCAGCAAAAAACGGCCCCCGGTGTTTTCCACCACCACGGTGCTGCCCTGGCCGGCCCACCAACCACGGTGACCGGCGTAATCAAACTGCAACTGGGCCTGGATCAGGCCGCGGTACTTGGCCATGTCCGGGCTGTTGCGTGACAGTTGCAGCACGGCGCGGGGTCGGATGTCCCGCAGCGGCGTGAGCGCCTGGAGCACTGGGGGCAGTGGCAGCGGTCCCAGGCGCTGCATCAGCTCGACCTGGTGTTTTTTGAGGGCAGCGGCTTTGAGCGGCGGACTTTTGAGTAACACCGCCAGCGCCGAGTCATTCAGGCCATCGGCCTGCACCGGGCCACAAAGGCCAAGTGTTGCATCCAGATAGAGAGGCGGGTTGTTCAGGCACAGCCGGGCGCTGTTGTCAGCCTCGGCCAGGCGGGCGCGCAGGCTCCAGGCCGGCTCACCCCCCTGTGGACCTGGCGTTTCTTGCCAGTGCCAAGCCAAAGCCCGCGGCGACCCCCATTGCAGTGCGGCATCGGGTGCGCCGCTGCCATTGTTGGTGAACAGTCGCCCGGTGCTGGCCGCCATTTGCAGCAGCATCTGGCCGGTCTGGCTGGTGGGTAGCACGCTGGCACTGAAGCTGTAGGTGCTGTAGGAGTTGCTGCTGTTGGGCTGTGCGCGCAACAGTCGGAAGATGTCACGGTCCGTGGCACTGGCGGCGTCCATCACCGCCAGGCCTTCGTAGGGCGGGCTGCTGACGCGCTTGGGCTTGCTCCAGCCGCCGCTCAGTTTGGGGACGGCAGTCATGGCTTCCAGAAGCAGCAGCGGCGTTGGACCATGCGCATTCATCACCGTCAGCAGGTACAGATACTGGGCGGTCTTGGCGGCACCAGGCCGGTCGGCGACGCCGACATT
>RFWA01000463.1 GCA_009922295.1 Betaproteobacteria bacterium | reverse complement strand
CGTCAACCACTTGCCTTAACGCTACCCTGCGCGCCCATGCCGTTGGCTGCGCTCATTGAACTATCGCTACATAAATAATAGCTAGAATGGGTATCGGCGCTAATTAAAAGTAATAGCAGGAGGCCTAGTATCCACGCGGTCTAGCGCCGCATTAGGCATAAAAACTCCCTCAATCGCCCCTTGCCGGGTTTTTGAACACCTGCCGGGCATGCCAATCCAGGTTGGCGGCATGGGGCCGGTACTCTTGGGCTTGCGGCAGGATCATGCCGTGGCCGTGGTAGGCCAACATGCGGTGGGACGCCGCCTCGCTGCCATTAAGGTGCTGGCTGAATACCATCTGGTATGTCCCGGGCAGGATCTTGAATGCACCCAGGTCAAAGACCTTGTGGTGCAGTGAGCACATGGCAATGCCGTTGGGCACTTCGTCTGGGCCATTGGCTTGAAACCACTTGATGTGCGCCGCCTCCAGTCCAATGGACTGTTGCCCCATGCGCAGGTCGTGGCCGCACACTGCGCAGCGGTATTGGTAGGCCATCAGTACTTTGGCCCGAAACGCGGGATCACGCCTGCGTTGAATGTCTCTGGCACTGCCCGTTAACTCAAGCTGTGCCAGACCCACCGCATCCAGCACATCACCCCGAATGCTTTCCGGAAAATGCGCGTCCACAATGCGCTGCGCCACGATGGCAATGAGCTCGGGGTCGGCCTTGAGCGCCTTGTAAATGGACGTAGCGAAGCCACCGCGCACATGCTTCTGCCGCAATTCCGTCAATGTGAGTGTTGCACCCGGTGGGCGATTCAAAATCTTGGCAGGGCCATCCAGCTGCCAGAGTCCATCCGTCTGCAAATGCCAGAACGGGTAATGCCGGGTGCTGGATGATCCATCCGGCCCAAACTCTTCAAGCAGGCTTTTCAGCAAGGGCTCGGCCTCGTTCCAATCCATCATTTGCGAAGCCACATCGTTCACGCGGGACAAGGCCAGTAACACGAGCAAAGGTTTGTGCACCGCGCGCCGGTCACCGTTCTGCCAGACGCGGATGGCGTTAAATGCGGCAATGACGTCGTCGCGCGTCATCACCAGTACTTCGCCTTGGCCGGTATGACCCACCGCACGCCACCACGGGGGTCGGGCAAGTCACCCTCAAAACGCGGTATCAGGTGCAAGTGCAAGTGCGGCACGGTCTGGCCAGCGGCGGCGCCGTCATTGATGCCGATGTTGTAACCCTGCGGCTGCAACTCGGCGTCCAGCACACTCTTGGCACGGTCAAGCAGGGCCAGCAGGTCATCACGCTCCAGTGTCGAGAGGTCGAAAAAAGAGCCCGTGTGCCGTTTGGGTATCAGCAAGGTGTGTCCAGGGGACACGGGGTACCCGTCACGGATGGCTATGGCCGTGGCTTTTTCGTCAATCACCCGTGTTGGGAGCAGGGTGCAAAAGGGACAGGGTTTAGGACTGATTGCTGTCATGCCGTGCATCCTTGATGCTTTCGTGAATGTCTCGGATCTGCCAGGACTCGGTCTGCACAGGTCCATCCGCCTAGCCGCCGTCCTCCGACTCAAACCACCTGTCTTCGCTGTAAAACGGCCCGGGTTTGTCGTGCAACTGCTCGTATTTGCAGATGGCAAAGGCCCGGTCCTTGGTCGAGTGGTTGGCGTTGGAGCCGTGTACGGTCAGCAGTCCCCACAGGGCCAGGTCGCCCGGTGCGAGTTCGATGTCCACCGCCGTGGCCGGGTCCAGGCCGGCGGCGATCAGCTCGTGGTCCTGGGTGCTGCCTTTCATGATCGGGCCGTCGTCGGACAGGCCCAGGTAGCCGCGCTGGTGGCTGTTTGGGAAGATGCGCAGGCAGCCGTTGGCTGTGGTGGCCGGGTCGATGGCCAGACCGGCGTTGATGTAGGAGGTCATCAGGTCCTCGTAGACATCCTGGCGGTCGCGGAAGCGCAGGTCCTGGTGAAAGCGGTAGCCGGTGCGGCGGGTGGCGCCCGGCGGCTTCCAGTGAATCTGCTGCGCCACCTGTTTGATGTCTTGCCCGAGCAGTGGCGCCATCACCGCCAGCACGCGGGGGTCGCGGCGGATTTTTTCAAACAGCGGGCTGAACCAGGCCACCCAGTGCGCTTGCAGCACATAGCGCTGGCCGGCAAACGATTCCGGCAGGATCTCAAACAGCACATTGCGGTCGCGGTAGGTGGCGTGGTGCTTCAGCCCCTCGGCGTATATGCGGCGGCTTTCCGCTTGCACCGCCTGCATCTCATCGGGGCTGAGCAGGCCGCGAATGACGGCGTAGCCGTGGTCCCAGTAGTGCTGGACGTGATCCTGCTGGGCACCACTCATGCCTGCGCTCTTGCGGGCTCCTGCAAAACGGCCGGGTCAAACGGCGTGCGGCTGAGCACGCTCCGCAGCATCGGT
>RFWA01000462.1 GCA_009922295.1 Betaproteobacteria bacterium | reverse complement strand
CCACAAGTACCGCCCAAAGTGTTCAGCAACACAGCTAAATCCAACTTAGCTGCACCACAGACGCCAGTGGTCGATGTCAACTATCCTGACCGCTCGGCGACAACTATCCTGGCCGGTGGAAGCGGGGAATGAATTTGATTGCTTACCTTGTTGAACGAGCCTTTCTTGCCGGGGACCCCTGCACGGCCTGAGCAGCGCGGCGGCGGTAGCTCTCCACGTTCATCTCCAGAATGGTTGAGTGGTGCACGAGTCGGTCAACGGCAGCCAGCGTCATAGCCGGTTCCACGAACACCTCGCCCCACTGTGAGAACGGGGTGTTGGCAGTAATGGCCAAACTCTTACGCTCATAGCGCTCGGATATCAGCTCAAACAAGACGGAGGTTTCCGCCTGATCGCGCCGAACGTAGCTAAGGTCATCGAGAATCAGCAAGTCAAATCGGTCTAGTTTGGCCAGTTCCTGCGGCAGGCGTAAATCTCTTCGTGCCGCCTGCAGACGCTGCACCAGGTCTGAACACCGCGTAAACAGAACGCGCCGACCGGCATCTATCAAGGCATGCCCCAGGGCGCTGACCAAATGGCTTTTGCCCACGCCCGGTGGCCCGAACAGCAACACATTGGCGCCCCGGTCAATCCACTCAGTTCCCTCAGTCAGCGCCATCACCTGCGCCTTGGACACACTGGGCACGGCTGAGAAGTCAAAGCTGGAGAGCCGCTTGCCCGGACTTAATCCTGACTCATTGCGGTGTCGGTCAATCCGACGGGCCTCGCGTTCATTGATTTCATGCTCTAGCAAAGCCTCCAACAACCGGTGTGCGGGCCAGCCCTCAAGGTCAGACTGCGCGCACAGGTCACCGGCCAACCGTTTGATGGTGGGCAGGCGCAAGTCGGTCAGCATCATCCCCAGCCGGGCTGAAGTGGCGGCGGTGGTAGTTGTCGTCGCGGCCGTTGTAATTGACGCCGCGCTCATAGGGCCACCTCCAACAGGACGTCATAAGAAGCCAGCGTAGGCAAGGTCACAACCACCTGTGGTACTTCCCCCGTGGGCGGTGCCAGTAGCTGCGTCAAGGCGTTGAGGTCGGGCAATTGGTCCAATGCCATCAACTGGTCCAGCTCATGGGCCAGTTGGGCCTCGTGCCCGTCAGCGGCCAGGACCAGCAAACCGACCATCGTTTTACAGGCTTCACGTTCGGGGCGCTCAGAGATGAGTCGCTCCCACGTTTGACGGTATACCGCGCGGGGGAAGGCCGCATCGCGCAACACCCAACGGGCGAATGCACCGGGCTTGCGTTTCAAAGCGCCCACCAAATGCCGGTAGTCGATGGCGCGTCCAACGCGCTGCCCCTGTGCGGGTCTTGCCCTTGGCAGACTCAGTACGCATTGGCCACCGAGCCAGCATTCAACATGCTGCGCATACTGGCGCACACTTGGCCGCGCGCGTATTCATGCGCTGCACGATGGTCTGGACAAACGTTTCGTAATCGGGGCGTGTATCAAAGCTGCGACTGCCGCGCAGACACAAGGCCTGCTCCAGCGCGGTCTTCAGTGAGTTGTTGCGTGATTCGATGGAGCCGTTCTCGTTGGATTGGCCGGGGTTGCAGCGTGTTGCACGCAGCCCGTAGTGACTGCACAGGTCTGCATATCGCTTGGTCAATTCCTCTTGCTCGGCCAAATTCTTGAATGCTGCCGACAGACTGTCTGTGCGGTGTTCTTCTGGCACACCGCCCAATGCCCACAGTGCAGCCTGCAAACCGGTGGACAGGGCCATGAAGCTCTCGCCAGAGTCGATGACTGCGACGTGGCGCCATCCGGAATATGCCAGTGCAAATTGGTACAGGCGGTGAGTAAACACCACGCCGGCAATCTCCACGTTGAGTTCATCAGCCACCGTGAAGTCCGAGATGCCTTGGCGTCCTGGCGGATGTTCCTGGGCGAAGTAGACCTCCCGCTCTGCTCCAAACTTGGCACGCCACAGACGTATGCGCCGTTGCAGGGTTCGCAGCACGCTGGTGTCCCACTGGCCGGGATAGCGGCGCTGGAGTTCTTCGAGCAAGGTGACGGCATTGAGTCTGGCGTCGGTTTGCAGCAGCGGGATGACTTCGCTATCCCAGACCGCACTCAGCGGGTCTTCTCGGGTGCGCCAGTTCCGTTGGGGTCGCTGGGATGGCAGTCCTTGAGCGTCGTCGATACGCCGGGCGCTTCGCTCGCTGATGCCGACTTTGGCGGCAGAAGCTACTTGGCTGAGCTTGTTGCGGTGTTGTTTGTACTTGAGCACTTGGTGGTCCGTGATTCTCTTGCCGGGCATGCTTGCTACCTTCGATTTGTGTTCGAAGGTCCAACGGTAGCCCCGCCTCCCGGACCCGCCCGGTGTAGGCCTCTAACCGGCCAACATAGTTGTCGTTAACCGGCCAAGGT
>RFWA01000461.1 GCA_009922295.1 Betaproteobacteria bacterium | reverse complement strand
CAAAGACTATGTGCATGCGGCCCGCCTGATCGGCATGGGACCGCTGCGTATCTTGTTCAAGCACGTGCTACCCAATGTGCTTGGGCCAGTGCTGGTCATCGCCACCCTGTCGCTTGGGCTCGGCATACTGACCGAAGCCACGCTGAGCTTTCTGGGACTGGGCGTGCCACCCACCTCGCCGTCTCTCGGCACACTGATCCGCATTGGCAATGAAGTGTTGTTCTCAGGCGAGTGGTGGGTCACGGTGATGCCGGGCGCGTGCCTCGTGGTGCTGGTACTGGCCATCAACCTGCTTGGCGACTGGCTGCGCGATGTCTTCAACCCCAAGCTCAAGTGATACCGCCATGACCAGCCAAGCCCTGCTCCGGGTCCAACATTTGCGGGTAGAAATTCCCACTCGCCGCGGCGTACTGCTGGCGCTGGACGACGTGTCATTCACCATCGCGCCAGGCGAAATTCTCGGCTTTGTTGGTGAATCCGGCGCTGGCAAATCGCTAACTGGCATGGCTATTCTCGGCCTGCTCGATCCGCCTGGTCGAGTCGCATCGGGGGAAATCTGGCTGGGTGAACGGCGCATCGACACGCTGTCACAGCGCGAGATGCGGCTGATCCGGGGCAAGCAAATCGGCGCGGTATTCCAGGACCCGCTGATGAGCCTGAACCCACTGCTTCAGATTGGTGACCAGCTGATCGAATCCATTCGCACCCACCTGCCGCTGACACACGAGCAAGCGGCAGCCCGCGCGCTGGCGCTGATGCGATCGGTCGGAATCCCGGCGCCTGAAGCACGTTTCACCGCCTACCCTCATCAGTTTTCGGGGGGGATGCGCCAACGCATCGTGATCGCGCTGGCATTGTGCGCTCAGCCCGAGTTGATCGTGGCCGACGAACCCACCACAGCGCTTGACGTGTCCATTCAGGCGCAAGTGTTGCACCTGCTCAAGTCACAGTGCCGCGAGCAGGGCACCGCCATGCTGCTGGTCACCCACGATATGGGTGTGATCGCCGAGACTGCCGACCGCGTGGCTGTGATGTACGCAGGCCGCATTGTTGAAATAGGACCAGTGGCAGACGTCATCAAGGCGCCGGTGCACCCCTACACCCGCGGGCTCATGGGTGCCATTCCTTCGCTGGCCCCTGTCACTGGTCCGCTGGCCCAAATTGACGGCGCCATGCCCCGCCTGAACGCGCGGCCAGATGGCTGCGCCTTTCATCCCCGCTGCCCGGCAGCCACCGCCCAATGCCGCGCGCAAAGCCCCGGCCTTGAAACACGCCATGGTCGCCAGGTGGCGTGTTGGGTACCCCAAGCCAGCCAGGAGGCCGCATGACTGACATTGCCTTGCAGGTCAGCGACCTGCAGCGCCACTTCCCCATGGGGCAAAGTTTGCTGCGCGCCGCCTTAGGTCGCACAGCACAATCGGTGCGGGCCGTCGACGGCGTTGGGTTCAACATCCAACGCGGCCAAACCTTCAGCCTGGTGGGTGAATCGGGTTGCGGCAAGTCCACGCTGGCGCGCCTGGTCGCTGGCTTGGACACGCCCACTGGCGGTCATGTGCGTTTCAGCGACGCCGGGAAAACCAGCCATCGCATCCAAATGATCTTCCAGGATCCCTACGCCTCACTTAACCCTCGTTACAGGGTAGGCACAGCCATCGCGGAGCCCATCCGCTTCCAGAAGCTGCTGCCAGAAGCCGCCGTGCTGCCGCGCGTGCACGAGCTGTTGCGCCAGGTCGGGCTGGCAGCTGCCGACGCAGCCAAGTTCCCGCATGAGTTTTCCGGTGGCCAGCGGCAGCGCGTGTCGATCGCCCGGGCGCTGGCGGGCAACCCCACCTTTCTGGTGTGCGACGAACCGACCTCAGCATTGGATGTATCCGTGCAGGCGCAGATCCTCAACCTGCTGCGCCAGCTGCAGGCCGAACTGGGCCTGACCTGCCTGTTTATCAGCCACAACCTGGCGGTGATCAACTATGTGTCCCACGATGTTGGCGTGATGTACCTGGGCAGGCTGGTCGAGGTGGCGCCCACCCGTGTTCTATTCGAAGCACCTAAGCACCCCTACACCCAAATGCTGCTGGCCGCACTGCCCCGGCTGGACACCCGCGGGCGTGAGCAGCCGCCCATCATGGGTGAAATTCCCAGCCCACTGGCGCCGCCCTCTGGCTGCGCATTTCACCCACGCTGCCCGCACGCCAATGCGCGCTGTCAGTCAGAGCTTCCCACCTTGCAAGATGCACCCGACGGCTCCCGCATCGCCTGCCACGCAGTGGCTGAAGGCCGAATTCCTGTGTCCCTGTTTACTTGAAAGCCTGCTATGTCCGACACCCCCACACCCCGCTTGGTCGACCTGCTGATCGTCCATGGCACCTTGATCACCATGGACCCGGAGCGTCGCGTCATGGACGACGGCGCGTTGGCCATCGATGGCGATC
>RFWA01000047.1 GCA_009922295.1 Betaproteobacteria bacterium | reverse complement strand
ATCTTATGTCGGTGGGGTTTGAGCACCCGGCCAACCAGCGTCTCGTTGGTGCCAAAACCGTACAGGGCGGCCGTGTCAAACAGCGTCACGCCGGCATCCAGCGCGGCCAGTAAAAGGCGTTCGCCCTGCTCCATCGAAATCGGCGTACCGTAGGCATGGCTCAAGTTCATGCAGCCCAAACCAATGGCGCTGACACTGAAGGGCCCAATTTGTCTTTGCTGCATGTCTGGATGATCCGTTGAATATTGGGTACGTGATTGTGAACCTATCGCCGCGCCTGGTCATGCACCCACTTAGGCAGAGGCAAGGCCCGGTGCAACACATCCTCGCGCAGCCACAGCGTGCTGCGCCGGGCCCGTTCGGCCACGGTGTTCAGGGGCATTTGCTGGTAATCGTCGTTAAAGACCTCGTAGCTGTAGTCACCGCGGTAGCCAATCCGGTCCAAGCGCAGCACCAGGTCGGCAAGCTCGTTGCTGTGCACACCCTCGCCTGGAAACACCCGAAAAGTGCGCGCCGTGGCCATGCGCTCTTCAAAACTTGGCGTCTCTTGCCACATGAAATCGGACAGCTGCACCAAGAAAATACGCGCTGGATCCAGCGTATCGATGCCGTCCAAAGGCGTCTTGGCGGCAAACACATGAAACGAGTCCAGCCCCAGCCCAAGGTTGGGGCAATCGGCCATGCAGACCAGGTCCCAAGATGTCGTGAACTCGTTAACGGTCCGCCCCCAAGACAGGGCCTCATAGGCCACCTTGATCCCTAGCGGCACGGCCAGCATAGCCAGTTTTCGCAAGTCACGGGCGATGGCGTCCCTATCTTGCGTGGCGTGGCGGGAGGTGGACGAACAAGCCAGCAACACCTCGCTGCCCAGGGCGGCACACATCTCCAGCATTGATTTGGCAATGTCCACCTTGTAGCCGTGCAGGTGGCCCGACAGGCCCTCAAAGTCACGCAGCACCTGGAAGCCGGTGGGCCGCAAGCCGCTGGCGCGCACGGCCGCCACCGCCGCAGGCACACCACCCGGATGGCCCACGATATCGCGTGCGCTGAGCATCACCTGGCTGAAACCGGCGTCGGCCATCGCAGCCAGTTTGGCCTCCAAGGGGCCGGCCAGGGTGATGGTGTCCATCCCGAATCCGTCAAGCATGCCCATGGGTGGCCTTTCAGAGGGCTTGATGAACCAGCTCGAACGACACCGAGCCCAGCGCACTGCGCGTTAAGGCACCACGGTCCGCCGGGTGCAATTGGCTGGATTCGACAAATTCGACGCCACGCGTCTTGAGCAATCTGACCGCTGCGGCCACGTCGGGCACACCCAGGCCAATGCGCTGCAGCGCCTCGGGCGCGCTGTCGTCGTCCATACCCGGGTCTGGCTCCACCAGCTGCCACAGAAACCCGCCACAGGGGCTGCGCATCAGATGGCCTTTGGGCAGAATGCCGAATCGCTGCTGGTCGGGTATGGCCGTGAAGTCGAACATGTGCTCCAGATAAGCCATCCAGTCCGCGCTGCGGCCATCGCCGATGTATTGCACCAGGCCAAAGTAACCCATGCCGGCCAGGGCTGGCAGCGCCGGGTCCACGCTGGGGATCGGCACAAAGTCGATGTCGTAAATCGAAAAATCCTGCCAGCGATCTACAAAATAAAAGCGGCTGGCGCCTGGGCCGCGAATGGCGGGAATGTGAAGCTCCATCGCCTGCGCGTGGCTGGGGGCGTCCCAGGCGCCGAGCTCGATGCAGCGGGCATGGGCCTTACCGGCATCGCGCACGCGCAGCGCTACTGCAGCAATCACCGGTTGGCCACCCACGGTGGCGCTGACCCGCGCGTCGTCGGGGTGGGCATTGAGAATCAGGTTCATGCCGCCCTGGCGGTAGAGCGTCACTTCGCGCGAGCGGTGGCGCGCTACGGGCCTGAAGCCCATGTTCTCCAGCACCTGCCCCAGCGCCTGTGGCCGGCTGCAGACGTACTCTATGAACTCAATGCCGTCGATGCCCAGCCGGTTCGGCATCTCTGGCACTGCCTCGCGGCCGTGAGTAGACAGATTCAGGGGCGTTGCATTCATGACGAATCTCCTCAGTAGCTCAATTGGGCCACCGAGCGCAGGGCCTCGGGGCTGGTGGTGGGTAAGCCAAAAAACTCCAGATAGGCAGGGATCTGCTCAAACAGCATGTCAGAGCCCACCTGCACTGGGCAACCGCGCGCCTGGGCCGCCTGCAAAAAAGCGGTCATCTCGGTTTTCATGACGACTTCACCCACAAAGGTACCGGGCACGATGCGCGACACATCCATAGGCATAGCGTCGCCGTCATTCATGCCCAGCGGCGAGGCATTGACCACAAGGTCAAAGCCGTGCGGATCATTGCTATCCACGAGCACCTGCAATCCGGGGTAATGGCGCACCAGCCGCTCGCACAAGCCCTGGGCGGCGGCAGTATGCACATCAAACAGTGCCAACCGGGCCACGCCAGCCGCCGACAGCGAGGCGGCGATGGCAGAGCCCACGCCCCCACTGCCAACCACCAGCGCCGATGCGCCCTTCAGAATGACGCCTTTACGCAGTACACCCCGTACAAAGCCTTCGCCGTCAAACATGTCACCCTGTAACTGACCAGCAGCACCCAACCTCACCGCGTTGCAGGCACCTGCAATGGCGGCAGTGGGCAGTAGCTCATCCACCAGGCTGATGGTGGGTACCTTGTGCGGCATGGTGATCAGAGCGCCACGGATATTGCTCAGCTTAAAGACCGCACGTAAAAAAGCGGGGTAGTCAGGGGCCTGACAACCCATGGGTACCACCACCGCATTAACGCCGGCCTTCTCAAACCAGGGGTTGTAAATCATCGGCGCCTTGAAGGCGTGGGTGGGATACCCGATGTGGGCGATCAGCTCAGTATCGCCATTGATCATTTTCTGGCGCTACCCACGGCCGCCACCGCGGCACGCAGAGCCAACAGATAGCTGTCGGCGCCAAAGCCGCAGATCTGCCCCTTAACGATTTCGGCAAATACCGAGACATGGCGAAATGGCTCGCGTGCATGGATGTTGGACATGTGCAACTCAACAATGGGACAGGTCAGAATGGCCAGGGCATCACGAATGCCGTAGCTGTAATGCGTCCAGGCGCCTGCGTTGATCAGCACGGCGTCCACGCCATCCACAAAGCCCTTGTGAATGCGCTCACACATGGCGCCTTCATGGTTAGTCTGAAAGGCCTCGATCTCTGCACCCAACTGCTGACCCAGAGTGACCAGATTGGCATTGATCTCATCGAGGGTGATGGTGCCGTACTGGGCCGGGTCACGCTTGCCAAACATGTTGTGGTTGATGCCATGGAGCATGAGGATTTTCATGAGAGTTCCTTGGAGGGTTCGGTTGAACAGGTGAGGCGTTTGGGTACTGGCCGGCCGGCATGAGCAGGGCCGGCACAGTGCGTTTTACTTGCGCAGCTTGGCGAGCTCAGCCATCATTTCATTGACAGTGGCTTCGCCCACGCTGGCCGAGTACTTGGCAATGACCGGCTTCATCTTGTCGCGCAGCTTGGTCATTTCGGCGGCTGGCAGCTCGGTGACTTGCATGCCGGCTTTCTTCAAGTCAGCCAGGTTGCCGCTGGCGGCGTCACGGGCCACTTTGCGCTGGGTCTGGGTGGCTTCGGCGGCGGCGTCGGTGATGATTTTTTTCTCGGCAGCGTTCAAGGTGTCCCAGAACTTCTTGCTGACGATGATCGACTGAGGGTTGTACACGTGGTTAGTCAACGTCAGGTGCTTTTGCACTTCAGCAAACTTGTTAGCCAGAATCACGTTGAGCGGGTTTTCCTGTCCGTCGATGGCTTTGGATTCCATCGCACCATAGACCTCGCCGAAAGCCATCGGAGTTGGGTTGGCGTCCAGTGCTTTAACCCAATCCAGGTTGATCGGGTTGGGGATAACGCGAATCTTCAGGCCGGCCAGGTCTTCCACCTTGTTGATGGGGCGTTTTGAATTGGTCATGTTGCGAAAGCCGAGCTCCCAGTAGGCAATGCCCACAATGCCTTTTTCCTGCAGCTTGTCGTGCATCTTCTTGCCGAAGGGACCGTCCACCACGGCGTCAGCTTCCGTGGCGTTGGCAAACAGGAAGGGGAAGTCGTACAGCGCGAATTCCTTGACCTGGCTGGCCAAAATACCGGAATTCAGCGAGACCATTTCAATGGTGCCGCCTTGCAGGGCAGACACATTGGGTGCGTCGCCGCCCAGCACGCCAGCGGGGAACAGGTTGACCTTGATCTTGCCGCCGGACTTGGCGGTGACGATCTCAGCAAATTTTTCCATGCCGACCATGATCGGGTGACCCTTTGGGTTTTGCGTGGCGAACTTGATGCTGTGCTCGCGCACGTCCTGCGCAGAGGCCAAGCCGAAAGCGGCCATAGCGGCAGCAGCCACCAGCGTTTTGATCATCAGACGTTTCATGTTATCTCCTGGAAATTATTCAAAGTACGCGAAAAAAAGGAAGCAGGACATGGCGTACACAGCACACCCTGCAAGTAAAAAACCGATCTCAGTAAAACCAGCGTGCCGGCACCATCACCAGCTGCGGAAACAGCACCATCAAAAACATCACGGCGAACTGCGCCAGCATGAAAGGCATCACACCGCGGGTGACCACATCCATACTGACTTTGCCGACACCTGCCACCGTGTTGAGCACAGTGCCCACCGGCGGCGTGATCAGACCGATGGCATTGTTGATGATGAACAGCACACCGAAATAGACTGGGTCAATGCCGGCCGCTTTCACCAGGGGCATCAGCACCGGCGTCAGGATCAGGATGGTGGGCGTCATGTCCATGGCGGTGCCTACCACAATCACCAGCAGCATGATGGCAAACATCAATAGCTTCGGGCTGTCCAGCAGCGGCTGCAGCAAGCTAATGACTTCGGCCGGCAACTGCGCCACTGTGATCAGCCAGGCCGACACCATGGCTGCGGCCACCAGAAACATAATCACGGCCGTGGTTTTGGAGGCCGCTAAAAACAAACCGTACAAATCACTGAGTTTGAGCTCGCGGTACACCAGCGTCGAGATCACGATGGCGTAGACCGCGGCCACCACGGCCGCTTCAGTGGGCGTGAAAACGCCGAACTTCAGGCCCACCACCACGATCACGGGCATCACCAGCGCAAAAGTGGCGTCCTTGAAAGCCGTCCACACTTCGGGCACTGTCTTGCGCGGTGGCACAGCCACCTGCTCCTTGCGCGCCACCCACCACCAGGTGGCCCACAAAGCGCCGGCCAGCATAATGCCGGGGGCAATACCGGCCATGAAGAGCTTGGAAATAGAGACATTGGCGGCCACGCCAAAAATCACAAAGCCGATGCTGGGCGGGATGATGGGCGCAATGATGCTGGCCGACGCCAGCAGTCCGGCCGAGCGGCCCTTGTCATGGCCGGCCGCCACCATCATGGGCAGCAGCAAAGCTGACAAGGCCGCTGCATCAGCCACGGCAGAGCCCGACAGCGCGGCCATAATCACCGCCGCCACAATGGCCACATAGCCTAGCCCGCCCTTGATGTGACCCACCAGCGTCAGCGCGAAATTAACAATCCGCCGCGACAGGCCGCCGGCGTTCATCACCTCACCGGCAAGCATGAAAAACGGCACCGCCAGCAGCGGGAAACTGTCCGCGCCATTGATGACGTTTTGCGCCAGGATCTGCGGGTCGAACATGCTCAGGTGCCACATCAAGGCGGCGCCACACAAGAGCAGTGAAAAAGCAATCGGAATGCCCAGCGCCATGGCGCCCAGCAGCGAACCCAGAAAAATGACAATGGTCATGGTCTTCCTTGCTGTGGCGCTCAGGCCGAGCGCGTGTCGCTGTGCGACTGCTCTTCGCTTTCGCGGATGCCCACCAGTTGGTCATCGCTCATTTGCCCGGTGATCAGCCGCCAGAAGTCAGCCAGCAAAATCACCGCGCCCGAGACGGCGAACACCAGACCGCACGCATAAAAAATAGCCATCGACACTTCCATGGCTGCGCTAGTGGTGTCCCAGTTGATCTTGACCTGGTCCAGCGCGCCCTTGAAGAGCAGCCAGCAGACAAAAAGCATCAAAAGGTGACCCAAGCCCAAGCAGATTTTTTTGCCGCCTAACGACAGACGGGACACCAGAATGTCGGTACCCAGGTGAGCGCGTTCGTGCAGGGCCACGATGCCCCCCAGAAAGGTCAGCCAAACAAACAACCAGCGCGACAGCTCTTCAGAAACAGCAATCCCCGAGTTCAGGGCGTAGCGCAGCACCACATTCGTGAAGACGAGCACGACCATCACCGCCAGACTGGCCGCCATCAGCCGGGACAGCATCTGGCAGTACCTTGCAATGAGTTTCTCGAACATGGGGAGTCCCTACCTTTTGAACGTCGTATGTAATGTACAAACTAGTTAGTTTTTAAATAATCAGTGAAAACCCTTAGGGTTTCCGTTTCGCTGGCAGCCCGCGCTTGCAACTGCGCCCAGGTCGGCGTGCCCGTGACGCCGCCAAAGACCTCGCACTTCATGGCTGCTGCCAGGTTGGCCCACTGCACAATGTCAGGCATAGGCAAACCTCTGACCAGGCCCCAAGCAAAAGCGCCATGCCAGACATCGCCTGCGCCCAGCGTGTCCACCGCTTGGACGCGGGGCGCCGGCACATGCAGCACACGGCCCGATGCCCGCGTCCAGAGCAAGGCGCCTTGGGGTCCCAGCGTGACGCCCACCACCTCTGCCGGATTGTGTGCGGCCACATCAAGTAGTGCCGCCTGAGGTGCCAGACCAGGCCGCACGATGTTCAGCGCAGAGGCTGAAAACAACACATGTGAGGCCAGGGGAATCATGGCGTTCAGGTCCTGTGCCGGCGCAGTGTCCGCATCCAGAATGCCAGGCACGCCGCACTGGTGTGCCTGCCTGAGCGCCGCAGCTGCGCCCTCGCGCCATCGCATGTCCACCAGCACTGCGCCCGCATCAGCCACTTTGTCCAGCGGCAACCAGGACGCATCCGGGGGAATCTTGGCGTCAAAGAACGGCACCAGAGTGCGCTCGCCCTGCAAGTCCACCAAAATCGAAGAAAACGAAGTCTGCACGCCCGCCAGCACACGCACACCGTCGACGTTGATCCGTTCGCGCTGCATGTCCTGCATGAACCGCCTGCCGGTTTCGTCGTCCCCGATGCGCGTCCACAGGTGAACGCTCAGCCCCAAGCGGGACAAGGCCACGGCGGCATTGACAGCCATGCCGGCAGCCCGTTGCACCGCATGCAGTGCCAGCGCTTTGACACCCGCAGCCGGAATCTGCTCCACCTGAAAAACCGTGTCCCAGCAGGCGGCGCCTACGCAAATAACGTGCTTGTTTTTCATGGCTTAAGCGGTCGGCTTTCAACGCTTGACAAAGCGCACGATCATCTCAACGATGTTGCTGCGTCGCAGGGCGCGGGCGGCTTCGGCGGCCGGGTCATGTTTGAAGATCAGGCCGAAGGTGTGCTGATTGGAGACGTTGAAAAACGTCAGCGCCGAGATTGAAGCGTGGATGTCGATGGCGTCCAGGCCGTTGCGAAACAGGCCCTCGGCCACGCCGCGGTCATACAACTGGCGGATCGCGTCGATGGCCGTGACATTGAGTTCCTGGATGATCTTGCTTTGCGCCAGGTACTCGCCGCGCTGCATGTTTTCAGACATGACCAGGCGGATGTAGTCTTGGTTGCTAAAGTGATGGTCAAAGGTGAATTCAACCAGGCGGCGCAGGGCGGCTTCGGGCGGCAGGTCGCCCAGTTGCAGTTCGGCTTCGATGCTGCGCATGCGCCGGTACGCCTCTTCCAGCACGGACAGGTACAGGCCTTCCTTGCTGTTAAAGTAGTAATAGATCATGCGCTTGCTGGTGCGGGTGGCAGCCGCGATCTCGTCAATGCGTGCGCCGCTCAGTCCCTTGCTGGCGAATTCGGCCGTGGCCACTTCCAGAATGCCGGCCATGGTCCGCGCCGGGTCGTTGGTGCGGGTGGTGGGCTTGCCAGCGCTAGTGGGTACGTCGTTGGCGGAATGTACTAACTGGTTCATTTGACAAGTATAAGCCGATGAGTAAGCGCTCTTCAGCCATGCTAGCAAGCACACTTCCTTCATCCTCGCGTGCTCGTGGGTCCATGTTTTTCAACGGTCCTGCAGCCGGTTACCATAGGGCCCACCGCGCCTGTGCGCCGGTCCAGACCGTTTTTGATGGAGAAATCATGCAAACGCTTCTCAAGTTATCTCGAGCCGTGGACTGGCTCAACAGCCTGATCGGCCGGTATGTCATCTGGCTAATTCTTGCCTCAACCGTTATCAGCGCCGTCAACGCCGCCGTGCGCAAGGCCTTCAATGTGAGCTCCAACGCTTACCTTGAAGTGCAGTGGTACCTGTTTGCTGCGTCATTTCTGCTTGCAGCCGGCTACACGCTGCTGAATGGGGAGCACGTCAAGATCGATGTCATCTCCAGCCGGCTGAGCAAGCGTGCGCAGATCTGGATTGATGTCATTGGCTTCACTTTGTTTTTGATGCCGTTTTGCCTGGCCATCCTTTGGTTTGGTACCCCATTTTTCCTGAAAGCATTCCACTCAGGCGAGATGTCGTCGAACGCTGGCGGCCTCTTGCGATGGCCGGTCTACTTGATGATGCCGCTGGGATTTGGCCTGCTGATGCTGCAGGGTCTGTCGGAGCTGGTGAAACGAGTGGCTTACCTGATGGGTCTGATTGACGATCCGACCATCAAAAAGGTCGAAAAAACCGCCGAGGAAGAGCTGGCAGAAGCCATTCAAAAGCTGGCGGAAGAAAAAGCTGCTAAAGCTAGCGCAGCCTGATCCAGGAGACCACCATGGAATTTCTGACACACAACATCGCGCCAATCATGTTCGCAGGACTCATCGTTTTCCTGCTCATGGGCTTCCCCGTCGCCTTCAGCCTGGGCGCCTGCGGCCTCTTTTTCGGCTTTATCGGCATCGAACTAGGCATACTGCCCGAGTCGCTGCTGCAGGCCTTGCCGCTGCGTATTTTCGGCATTATGCAAAACGATACCCTCCTGGCCATCCCTTTCTTTACGCTGATGGGGCTGATCCTAGAGCGCAGCGGCATGGCTGAGGACCTGCTCGACACCATAGGCCAACTGTTTGGGCCCTTACGCGGCGGTTTGGCCTTCGCCGTGATTTTTGTCGGCGCCCTGCTGGCCGCGACCACCGGGGTGGTTGCGGCGTCTGTTATCTCCATGGGCTTGATTTCATTGCCGATCATGCTGCGCTACGGCTATGACCGCCGCGTGGCATCTGGCGTGATTGCCGCCTCCGGCACACTGGCCCAGATCATTCCACCTTCCTTGGTGCTCATTATTCTGGCCGACCAACTTGGGCGAAGCGTGGGCGAAATGTACAAGGGTGCCTTTATTCCCGGCTTTGCCCTGACAGGGTTGTATGTGGGTTACATCGTCCTGCTGACCTTCATTCGCCCAAATTGGGTGCCGGCACTACCGCCTGAGGCCCGCACCATCCGTGAAGAAAATGGCGAAAGTGGTCTCCGCTCCTTGCTGTTCCTGACCGTCTTATCCACAGGGGTTGCGGTCTACTTTGGCGAACATTACGCGCAGTTCCTCACATGGTCCAAGGGCGAGGTAGTGGCCACCGTCCCCACTGATGAAACTATTGTGGTCTCGATGTGCGCCGGCGTGCTGCTGGCCTTCGTGTTGGCCGTGTTCAATAAGGTAACCCGACTGGGGCTGCTGTCGCGAATGGCCGAGCGCGTGACCTTTGTGCTGATCCCACCACTGCTGCTAATTTTCTTGGTGCTGGGTACTATTTTCCTTGGCGTTGCGACGCCCACAGAGGGCGGTGCCATGGGCGCATTGGGCGCGTTCATCATGGCCATTGCGCGCGGGCGTCTGAGCATGTCACTGCTCAAGCAGGCACTCAACACCACCACCAAGCTGTCCAGCTTCGTAGTCTTCATTCTGGTCGGGTCGACCGTGTTTAGCCTGGTGTTCCAGGGCGTAGACGGCGCCAAATGGGTGGAGCACCTCTTGAGCTCAGTGCCAGGTGGCCAACTCGGCTTCCTGATCGTGGTCAACCTTTTGGTCTTCTTGCTCGCGTTTTTCCTGGACTTCTTCGAACTCGCATTCATCGTCGTCCCCTTGATCGGGCCAGTGGCTGAAAAAATGGGCATTGACCTGATCTGGTTCGGCGTGCTTTTGGGCGTGAACATGCAGACCTCGTTCATGCACCCACCTTTCGGCTTCGCCTTGTTTTACCTGCGAAGTGTCGCGCCTGGCAAGGAATACACGGACAAAATCACCAAAAAGCTGATTCCGCCAGTCACTACCATGCAGATCTACTGGGGCGCCGTGCCCTTTGTCATTATCCAGATCATCATGGTGGGGCTGATCATCGCCTTCCCGGGCATCGTCTCCAGTGGCCTGGACAAGGCTGAGAAGATCGACCTCGACAAGGTGGTGTTGGAGGTGCAGGCCGAGCCAACTGCCCCGGCCCCTGAAGGTGCTGCTTCAGCAGCTGAGGGTGATCAGAAGACGGCAGATGAGGACCCCATGAAGGCCATGGAAGAATCGATGGCCAAAGAGAAAAAATAAGATAAGGGCCAGCCCACCTCGGAAGGTGGCGCTGCCTAGTCTGCCGTCCGGCCAAATCGGAAGGCCGACAGCGTGGTCTCCATCACGCGGTCCGAAAACACCTTCTCGCCGGGGTCCTGACTCGCGGCACCGGCCACCACCATCAATGGCAGCAGATGCTCCTCTGCGCGCGGCGGGTGCGACAGACGGGCTGACGGTGCCTGGGCCCAGTCGATCAGGCTTTGTTGACGCTGGGTCGGCGCGGCTTGCACAGTCCCGGTCAGCCAGGCATCAAACTCGTCCGATATGGGTCCCGACCGCGGATCACCATAGCCGCGCATATTGTGGTAACTCATACCGCTGCCAATGATCAATACCCCCTCTTCACGTAACGATTGCAGCGCCCGGCCAGCAGCAAGGTGCAGCGTCGGGTCCAGCGTGGTGCTGAGCGACAGCTGCACCACCGGGATATTGGCGCCGGGAAACATCAACAGCATTGGGATGAACACGCCATGGTCAAACGCCAGCGCGGGCTCACCAGGCGCCGGATACTGCAAGGCGTAGGTGTGCGGCGGGAAGCCGTTGTAGTCAAACACCAGAGCCGGGTGCTCGCCGCTGGTGACGCTGAAGGCCGACTCCAGCCAGTGCGCGGACACCACCACGATGGCCTTGGGCGGCGACGGCAAGGTGGTGGCCAGCCCCCTCAGAAAGGCGGCCATCCGGTCCCAGACATGGGGCGGGTTACTCTCCATGAAAAAACAAGGTCCTCCCCCATGCGGGATAAACCAGGTCGGCATCTTGACGTCTGAGCTGACCGCCTTCGCTTGATCTTTGACCTGCATGGGACGTTCTCCGGTGGTGCTAAATGCCATCATTGTCACGCACCCTCCGTAATTGGCTACCCGCCACATCAAATTGTTAACAATTTCATCAGATATCTTTAATTTATGTTGACAGGAATCTTGATTGGGAGAAAATTCAAGTAACAATTTTCATCAGACTCATGCTCTTGACCGATGTCTCGTCCGCCAACGCCGCTCTGCCAGCCCTCGGGGCTCAGAGCGAAGAGAGCGATGAGTCCCGCATACAGACCCACCTCGCCAACGCGATCTACGAGCACCGTATACGTCCGGGCACCAAGCTTCCTGAGGCGGACCTGTGCGGGATCTATGGCGTAACCCGCGGCGTAATTCGCAAGGTTCTTGATCGGCTCGCAACCGAACAATTAATAGAGCTGATTCCCAATCGTGGGGCGTTCGTAGCCCGTCCGTCTGTCGAGTTGACTCGGGATGTCTATGCCCTACGCCGGATTCTGGAGGCGGGGGTGGTGCG
>RFWA01000460.1 GCA_009922295.1 Betaproteobacteria bacterium | reverse complement strand
AACGTCAGGCTACTTGCCGTCAGGGCGAGATGGTCTTCGCGAAAACGTGCGCGCAAAAGAAGTGCCGTGCTTTTCCAGGGGAATGCCACGGCGCGCGCCAGCAGCGAACCCCATCGACCTCCCGGGCCGCTTGGGGATTCAGGGATGGGGGCAGAATTCAGACTCATGACCGGTATGATGCCACCCCAATGACTATTGCATCCCAAAAAGCATCGCCTTCCGTGGATGCGACCCGAATTCTGGCTGTGGGCAGCCTGCTCGGCCTGATCATTCTTGGCCTGGCCTGGGAGCTGGTGCTGGCGCCATTGCGCCCAGGCGGCACGCTGATGGCGCTCAAGGTACTGCCGCTGTGCGTGCCGCTGGCCGGCCTGCTGAAAAACCGCATGTACACCTACCGCTGGGTCAGCCTGCTGGTCTGGCTGTACTTCACTGAAGGCGTGGTGCGGGCCTGGAGCGACAAGCCGCCAGGCAACCTGCTGGGTCTGATAGAAACCGGCTTGTGCATCACGCTGTTCATCGCCTGTGCCCTGCATGTCCGAATCAGGCTACGGGCTGCGACACTGAAGGCCTGAACCATGCAAGCGCTGCTGGATCAATTGCGCGTCACGGTCGGGGCCGCCCATGTCCTGACCGACGGTGACCTGAGCGCCTGGGAACAAGACTGGCGCAAACGAGACCGAGGGCGCGCACTGGCCGTGGTGCGGCCAGGCAGCACCGCCGAAGTGGCGGCTGTGGTACAGGCCTGTATCGCCCAGCGTGAACGGCACCCCCAGGAGCCGGTCAGCATCGTGCCGCAGGGCGGCAACACTGGGCTGGTACTGGGCGGCACGCCCGACCACTCGGGCCGCCAACTGGTGTTGAGCCTGCAACGCATGAACCAGTTGCGTGGGCTCGACCCCGACAACCTGACCCTGACGGCCGAGGCTGGCTGCATTCTGGCCAGCTTGCAGCAGCAGGCCGAGGCCGCCGGTTTTTTGTTCCCACTCAGTCTGGCCGCCGAGGGCAGTTGCACCATCGGCGGCAACCTGGGCACCAACGCCGGCGGCACCCAGGTGCTGCGCTACGGCAATGCCCGCGACCTTTGCCTGGGTCTGGAAGTCGTCACAGCCCAGGGCGAGGTCTGGCACGGCCTGTCGGGCCTGCGCAAGGACAACACCGGCTACGACCTGCGCGACCTGCTGATCGGCTCGGAAGGCACGCTGGGTATCATCACGGCCGCCACGCTCAAGCTCTACCCCCTGCCCGCGGCAAGGTTGACGGCCTGGGCCGCCGTGCCGTCCCTGCCGCAAGCGCTGAGCCTGCTGCGGCTGGCGCACCGTCACCTGGGCGCCGGCCTGACCGGCTTTGAGCTGATGGGGCAATTTGCCCTGAGCCTGGTCGACCGGCACCTGCCCCAGCTGCGGGTGCCACTTTGGCGCCAGAGCCCCTGGTGCGTGCTGCTGGAAAACTCGGACCATGAATCCCAAGCCCACGCCCGTGAGCAGTTTGACCGGCTGCTGGAGGCCGCGCTGGAAGACGGCTGCGTCAGCGATGCCGTGGTGGCAGAGAACCTGGCCCAGGCAAAGCAGCTGTGGCAGGTGCGCGAGAGCATCCCCTTGGCACAGGTGGCGGAGGGGCTCAACATCAAGCACGATATTTCGGTGCCGGTGTCTCGCATTCCAGACTTTGTGGCGGCCACCGATCGCCTGCTGGCGCAAACCATTCCTGGTGTGCGCCTGGTCAATTTCGGCCATCTCGGCGACGGCAACCTGCATTACAACGTGCAGGCCCCCGAGGCCATGGATGCTGCGCTCTTTTTGCAGGAGCATGAAGAACAGGTCAACCACCTGGTGTTTGACTCGGTGCAGGCCTTTGGCGGCTCGATTTCGGCCGAGCATGGCGTGGGCAGCCTCAAACTCGTGCACCTGGAGCACCACAAGTCGCCGGTGGCGCTGAGCATGATGCGCGCCATCAAACTGGCTCTGGACCCGGCTGGCTTGTTGAACCCTGGCCGAGTCATTCGCCTGTAAATACAATCCAATCCCATGACCAGCCCGATCGCTCGTGCCCAATACGAAGACTTCATGCGCCACGTGGCCAGCAGCGGTGTGGCCAAGGCCGACCGCACCGGCACCGGCACGCGAAGCGTGTTCGGCTACCAGATGCGCTTTGACCTGCGGGAAGGCTTTCCTCTGGTCACCACCAAAAAAGTGCATCTGAAGTCGATCATCCTGGAGCTGCTCTGGTTTCTCACCGGCTCCAGCAACAACCAATGGCTCAAGGACCGTGGCGTCTCGATCTGGGACGAGTGGGCGCGCCCGGACGGCGACCTGGGCCCGGTCTACGGCGTGCAGTGGCGCAGCTGGCCCACGCCCGATGGGGGCCATATTGACCAAATTGCCGAGGTGATCAAGACCCTGCGCACCAACCCGGACTCGCGTCGCATCATC